>CAZDAT010000069.1:0-10361 GCA_964503695.1 uncultured Lachnospiraceae bacterium | reverse complement strand
CAGAGGATAATTTTCTCCCTTGCCGCCTTCAAAAGCAACGCCATCCTTAAATCCTTCAAAATCAATCACTGTCTGGTCACCATCTTTTACAGCCCTGTCAGTAACGGAAATGCTTCTTGCATTGCGTTCTCTTTCTTTTTCGATTTCTGCATCTACTTCTTCATCTGTAACCTTAACTTCTACTTTGTCAACCTTAACACCTTTGTATGCTCCAAGCTCTACTTCCGGTTTTAAGGCAACCTCTGCCGTAAAGATAAACGGTTTGCCTGCTTCTAACTGTACAATGGCAATCTTAGGTGTGGAAACGATTTCTTCTTCACATTCATCATATGCTTTTTCATATGCATCCGGAATCAGTTCGTTTGCGGCATCTTCATAAAATACTTCTTTTCCGTACATTTTTTCTACCATCTGACGCGGTACTTTTCCTTTACGGAATCCCGGAATGCTGATATTCTTTTTCTGTTTCTGGAATACCTTTTCAATTGCTTTTTCCAGCTCTTTCGCATCCACTTCAATGGTCAGCTTTGCCATATTGTGTTCTAATTTTTCTACCTGTAAGCTCATGTATCTATTTCCTCCTTAAAAGCTCTTATCGGCTTGCATTTTTTTGTTTGAAGGCACTGTCTGCCAACAATCGCGTGACAATTATACCACACAGCTTTCTTTATTTCCAGTGGTTTTTTCATATTTGACCATGAATCGCAGTAAAAAATGCAGTAAAAAAATTCATTTTACACATTTTTTAAAAAAGTTTCAAAATTTTACCATTATAATCCCTAAGTTTCTGCACAGAATAATATCAAGATAAGTGATGAACCAGACGTAAATCTTAAGCAGACAGACATTCTTTATAAGATAAGCGTTTTGTTCACCCGCTTATCTTATAAAGAAAGAAAACAGACAAAAAACAAAGCAACAAAAACGGAGGTAAAAACCATGAATAACAGAAGTAAATCTATGGAAGTACCAGAAGCAAAAGCTGCTATGGACCGATTCAAAACAGAAGTAGCATCTGAATTAGGTGTCAACTTAAAGGAAGGCTACAACGGCGACCTTACCAGTCGTGAAGCAGGTTCCATCGGTGGTGAAATGGTAAGAAGAATGATTAAAAAACAGGAAGAGCAGATGAAATAAGCTTCTTTCCAGACAAGGGCTGTGAAATTCACAGCCCTTGTTTCTTAGTTAAAAACAATTTTCTCTGCCAGATTTTGGGCCGCCACCGTACCAAGGAAGGTTTCCACAATCCGTAAACCAAAATCTATGGCTGTTCCCATACCGCGGCTGGTGATAATATGTCCGGAGACCGTCACCTTATCATAACTCACCTCTGCCCCCGCAAGTCCGTCTTCCATATCCGGATAACAGCAGGCTTCTCTTCCTTTTAGAAGTCCTAAATGTCCAAAAATGGTGGGTGCCGCACAAATGGCTGCCAGGAATTTCTTTTCTTTATCAAATTCCCTTACTTTTTCCATCAGTTTTTCACATTTTTCAAGATTCAAGGTTCCCGGCATTCCTCCCGGCAGCACTATCATGTCAACCTGTGTAAAGTCAGTCTGACTTAAAGTCTTGTCTGCATTCACCACAATTCCATGGGAGCCTGTCACCTGCATACTTTCCGTCACAGACACCAGCCATGTTTCCAGTTCTGCCCTTCTTGTAAGGTCTGCCACCGTCAGTGCTTCAATTTCTTCAAATCCATCTGCCAAAAAAACTGCAATTGCCATATCTTTCTTCTCCTTTTCTCTTTTTCTTCTTTTAATCAATGGGTACACGACAAAAATAACAGCTGTGATACTGGCGGCAATTTTTCGTTACCAGATTGTCCGCACCACAGTAAGGACATTTTATCCGCACATATCCATCAGGTACGGCATCCCCTTCCATAAGTCTGAGTGCCACCTTCCTGTTTCCGGCATGCTTATCTTCTCCCCATAAATTATTAGTTCTAATCTGGGGCTGTAATGTTTCCTCCATGTGCGGTTCCAGGTGAAACGTATGATGATGTTTCTTTCTTGGTACGTTTGGTACTGCACTTTTCCCTTCCTCCGGCACATTAGGGATTGCCGTAGGTCTGTCGGCAGGTACATTTAACACATTCCCATTTCTTTCCTTTGGAAGATTTGGTGTCCCTGGCGGTACACTTTCTTTTCGCTTTTCCTGTTTTCCCGAAGATGCCCCGGCCAGGATTCTCATAATAATCACAATGAACATTGCCACATAAATAAAAATACTAAAGCTTATCATCATGTCTTTTTCCTCCTTGTATCTAAATAAAATGCCTTTTTTAACCATTACTGCTATATTTGCAAATCAGAATTTCCACACTCATGACATCCGGCATTTTTCCCGTTTTTACATTTTCATCAGCTTCCACGCACGCCTCTAAAGCCTCCCGCAGTTCTTCCGTTTTAAATCTGGCTGCCTGTTTTACATATTTTCCCACTATAAAGCCATGAAGACCCGTTTTTTCACTGATAACCTGTCTGGAATAGCCTTTTTTGTTAAGCTCCTTTACCTGTAGTAACAGATTAAACTGCCGACCGATTAAAGCCAGTATCCGCATGGGCGGTTCTTTCAGTGTCAGCAAGTCATAATATAACTGCAATGCCCTCTTTTGTTGTCTGTCCGCCATGGCATTTATCATGTCAAAAATCTGATTTTGTACCCGCTTCGTACAAATCTGTTCTATGTCTTCCCTGGTAATCTGTGTTTTATCCATGGTATAGCACAGCAGTTTTTCCATTTCCGTCTTGATATGTGACATTTCCGTTCCCGTTCTTTCCAAGAAAAACTGTAAATCAGAAGCTGTTATATTTTTATTTTCTTTTTTTAACATTCCAAGAATCCAACGACTTAAGGTCTGCTCATTCTGTGGGGCAAATTCACAGACCCTTCCCTGCTTATTGACTGCTTTGTATAACCTGGAACGTTTATCTATCTGTGCTTCCACAAAAATAAGATATGAGGTGTCCGGCAGTGATGGAAGATATTCCGCCATCCTGTCTCCCCCCTTTTGAAACCAGCCGGAATTTTCTATGACAATAACTCTTCTGGATGCAAAAAAAGGTAAGGTTTCTGCTAAATCTATAATTTCTTCTATTCTTATATCTTTTCCCTCATAATAATGATGGTTCATGGTATCTCCATCTTCCACCAATGCACTTTTAAGCTTGTCCCTGTACTGTTTCCTAAGATAGGCCTCTTCCCCATACAACAGGTACACCTGACTGTATTCCTGATTCTTAATATCCTGCAAGATTTTCTGCATCCGCATACTCCTTAAAATTATCGCTTATCACTCTTATTCTTTTTTTATTTTAAACAATCATGGGGTAAATTTCAATTTATATTTTTTAATTTTAAGCATAAAAAACTGCCTGCACTCCAAAAGGAAATGCAGGCATCATCTACACTCAATTTTAGATATTTTACCTGTCTGCCTGACAAGGGGCATATCATTTTGACTGGTGACAGGGTAGTTTTTCTATTTTTTACAGACTCATATCGTTTCCGCCGTTTACCTTATTAAATAACAGCAGTGAAAGAACCGTTATTACTGTTAAAATTGTCGACAATGCTGCTGCCGTACCATAGTTTCCACGAATAACTTCCGTATAAACAGCTACCGTTAATGTCTTTGTCTTTCCGGTGTACAGAATAATCGCGGTAGATAACTCACTTATCATGGTAACCCAGCTAAGGATTGCCCCCGAAATAATTCCCGCTTTCATCATGGGCACCGTAATCTTAAAAAATGCTTTCATTTTGGTAGCACCAAGTGAAATTGCCGCTTCTTCAATACTCATGGGTATCTGCTGCAAAATTGCCACCGAAGAACGGATTGTATATGGAAGTCTTCGGATTACCAGTGCAATCACCATAATTAACATGGTTCCGCTTATTAAGAGCGGCGGTTTATTAAACCCAATCAAAAGTGCAATACCAAGCACCGTTCCCGGAACTATATAGGGAATCATGGACAAAATATCCACAAGTCCTGTCAGGGTATTTCTTCTTCGTACCACCAGATAAGCTACTAAAACAGCAAGAAAAACAATGACTGCCAGGGCCAAAATCGGAATAATAATTGTATTTTGTATACTCTTTCCTAATTTATCAAATGCCACCACATAGCTGTCCAATGAATAGCCTTCTGTAAATACCTTACCCTGTGTATTTTTAAAGGAAGTATAAATCACGTAACACTGCGGTAAAATCGCAATTCCAACCACCAGGTAAGAAAACAGATGAATCAGAAAGTTTTTCATTCCTTTTGCTTCTTTTTCTTCCATGGGATGAAGTGCATTCAAAGCAAACGATTTCCTGTTTGAGATATATTTTTGTCCTAAGAATACCACTGTTGTAATGACAATGGCAATCACCGCTATTGCCGCTGCAAAACCGTCACTTCCGCCGACTTCATTAATGAACTCAGTATAAAGGACTACCGGAAAAGTACGATACCCTTCGCCTATCAGCATCGGTGTACCAAAATCCGCAAAAGCTCTCATAAATACCAGAAGAGCCGCTGCAAGAAGAGTAGGCATAATCAAAGGAACTACCACTTTTAAGAAGCAGCGTATTCCGGAACAGCCTAAATTTTCTGCCGCTTCCAGCAAGGAATTATCGATATTTTTCAAAGCTCCCCTTGCATATAAAAATACCAGCGGAAACAACTGTAATGTCATGACTATCACAATACCCCAAAAACCGTAAATGTCCGGTATCGTAATTCCAAAGCCTTTTAAAAATGTCGTAATAACCCCGCTTCTTCCAAGCAGAAGAATCCAGGAATAGGCTCCTATAAATGGAGCTGACATGGAAGCTACTACAATCAGTATGCTTAACACTGATTTTCCCTTGATTTTAAATGCCGAAAACAGGTAGGCTAGTGGTGTCCCGATAACAAGGGCAAGCACCGTAGCCGATACCGACACCTTGAAGCTGTTAAACAGGGTATCAAAATAATAGCTTTTAGAGAAAAACTTTTCAAAATACTGTAAGGTAAATCCACCGGTATCCGGGTCCATTACAGACTGGCGAATCAAATAAGCCATGGGATAAATCATGAAAATTACATAAAGAAGAATAATGCCAATCGTGATAAATCCCCAGATGTCAAGCCGGAATTTATTATTATCTTTCATACGCCTCACTCCTTACCAGATTCGTATCACCTGCCTGATTAAATACATTAATTTTTTGTTTCTTTACCTGAAGTATTACAGACTGCCCTTCCTTCAATTCATCTTCCAAAGAAGATTCTTCCACAATTTCTACCGTTTCCCCGGCATCTGTTTCTATGTAATAATGGGTATTCAATCCAAGATAAGTGGATTCCTTAATCTTTCCGCGGATTCCCTCTTTTGCATCCTTGCAGATAATAAATTCTTCCGGCCGGATGGAGCAAAGTACCTCTTGGTCTCCTGCATCTTTAAGGGCATCAATTTCTACCCGGTAACCATCTGAAAAAACAAGAATCCCTTTTTCCAGTTTTGCCGGAATAATATTTGTACGCCCGATAAAGGTAGCCACAAATACATTCTTCGGTCGCTGGTAGATATCCCTCGGTCTTCCTATATGCTGAATCACACCGCCATTCATGACCGCAATCTTATCGCTGATTGCCATCGCCTCTTCCTGGTCATGAGTGACATAAACCGTCGTAATTCCAACACTTTTCTGGGTATGGCGTATAACGGAACGCATTTCCATACGAAGCTTGGCATCCAGATTGGATAACGGCTCATCCATCAGAAGAACATCCGGTGTAATCACAAGTGCCCTTGCCAGTGCGATTCGCTGCTGCTGTCCGCCTGAAAGCTGACTTGGCATTCGTTCTGCATACTCCATAATCTGCATTAATTTTAAAAATTCATCCGTTTTTTTATTTATGGTCTCTTTATCCGTTTTTCTGTTTTTTAAACCAAATGCCACATTATCCCTTACGGACAGATTGGGAAATATGGCATAGTTTTGGAAAACCATGCCAATATTTCTTTTACTGGGATCCATATCATTAATACGGGTATCATTAAAATAAATGTCACCGCCTTCAATCGAATTAAATCCCGCAATCATCCGCAGCAGTGTGGTCTTACCGCAGCCTGACGGTCCAAGAAGCGTAAATAATTCTCCTTCTTCTATTTCGGCACTCAGGTCCGGAATTACAGTATTTTCACCATATTTTTTTACGGCATTTTTTATAGATATTCTGCTCATTTCATCCTCCACAATCTGCCCATAAGCATTTTTATTTTATCTGCTCTGTAAATCTGTAAAAATCTCTGTATAATGGTCCACGATTTCTGCTTTATGAGAGCTTACATAAGGAATGTCCTCTTCAATCACATTAATGTCTGCCAGCGGAACCATAAATTCATTGGTCTTGGCATCCTTCATAACCGGGCGGTTGGTTAAGGTAGTTCCCCAGATATTCTGCACTTCTTCGCTTAAAATAAAGTCAATGAAAAGTTTGGCATTCTCCATGTTCTTTGCATCCTTTACAATGGTTGCAGATGCCGGAAGATATACAGTACCCTCTTCCATATAAACGATTTCTACAGGAGCACCATCTTTGATTAACTGTGCACAAGGGTCTTCATAAGAAAGACCAACGACATATTCACCATCCGCAACTCCCTTATAAACTGCGGAAGAGCCTTCACAAATCTTACCATCAATATTTTCAAATAAAGCTTCTACATAATCCCATGCTTCTTCGCTTTCATATCCGCCCATTGCCAGCAGCATATTGGTCAGATGTGCAAAAGCTGAGGATGAGTTTGCCGGGTCGGCAGTTGCAATTTTTCCTTTCAGTTCCGGGTTTAAAAGGTCTTCGTATCCGTTAATCTCAATATCTCCGATTAAGTCCGTATTTACGATAAGTACACTGCCGTCAAGTACATTACTGGTGATAAAACCACAGTCATTCTGATAAGCTTCCACTACATTATCATTGTTTGCCGATACATAAGGCTCCCACAAATCCTCATTGTCATACATGGTAGACCAGGAACCGCCAAACAAAACATCGGCATAAGGGTCGTTCTTTTCTGACTCAATTCTCTTTACCAGTTCTCCGGTACCTGCCTGAATCAGTTCCACTTCAATTCCATATTTTTCCTCAAAAAGCGGAACTGTTGCATTAATAAGTCCCTCTGAGTTAGGGGAATAGATTACCAGCTCTCCTCCACCTGCTGTGGTTTCTTCCTTTGCAGTTTCTTCTACTGTTTCTGCTCCGTTATCGTTAGCCTCAGTGTCCGTTCCTGCACTGGTGGAACCACAACCTGCCAGTCCTGCCGTCATGGCAACAGTAAGTAATAATGCTAAAGTTTTCTTTTTCATCATAATTCCTCCTTTTATATGATTTGATACCTTTATTTTAGTGCATTCTTAACAACTTATGTAGCCATTTTCCCGAACAAATGGTAAAAATACCGAACCCTTTCAAATTCTCTTCTGGTATTCCTTGGCAGAACAGCCAATATATTTCTTAAAAACATGATTAAAATATTTATACTCACCGATTCCGCACTCATAACCTACCTCTGAAATCGGAATTTTCCCTTCTTTCAAAAGCACCAATGCTTTCTGGATTCGGTAACGGTTTAAATATTCTATCACGGTAGTTCCCAGCTCTTTTCTAAACTGCTGATTAATATAACGCTCCGAATAATGAAGCTGTTGTTCAAGGTCAGAAAGAGTAATTTTATTTTTGTAATTAACACTGATGTAATCCAGAATCTGTTCCACCACCAGCTCTAAATTATCTTTTCTTTTTTCTATCAATGAGATTTTTCCAAGCTCTTCTTCTTTTTCATTTCTAAATCTTAAATAATGGATATTCTTTACTTCCAGTACCGCCTGTTCAAGTGCTTCCTTCATTTCTTCCATATTTAGGGGTTTTAATACATAACTTGAAACACCGTTTTTTATAGCTTCCCTGGCATATTCAAATTCTGAATATCCGGTCAGAATGATGGCGGCATAATCATACTTTAACTTTGTTTTTGCAATCATGGTCAGTCCATCCATAACCGGCATATTAATGTCGGTAATCACAATATCCGGCTGTAACTCACAAATCCGGCAGATTCCTTCTTCTCCATTTGCAGCTTCCCCCACGATACAACAGCCGGATTCTTCCCATGGAACCGAAAGCTTAATTCCTCTTCTTATGATTTCTTCATCTTCTACCAACAATACTCTGTACATTTTTCTCTTCCCCTCTCCAAAGCTTCAATGTTACCGTAAAACCTTTTCCTTCCCTGCTTTCCAGGCTGATACCGCTCTCTTTTCCATATTCCAGTTCAATTCTTCTATTGATATTTCTCAGACCGATGTGTGCCGTATTGATTTCTTTTTCCTTTAATCCCATCTGCAATTTATAAAGTTCCCCGGGAGACTGGCCCGGACCATCATCCTCCACCTGTAAAATTAAATATTCCTCTTCCAGCCATCCCCGAATCCACATATGAATTTCCATTTTCTTCTGGAAGCCATATTTGAGACTGTTTTCAATCAATGGCTGTAACAGAAGCTTCGGAATCATGATTTGACCGCATTCCGGTAAAATCCTCACATCACACATAAAGCGTTCTCCAAATCTGGTTTTTTGAATCACCAGATAGTCTTCGATATACTCCATGTCCTCCATCAGACATACACTTTGTCTGGTGTTATTAATACTGTAACGAAGAATATGGGTAAAACGCCCAATCAGCTCATCTGCTTTCTTTGCATCCTCTGCAATCAGGAACCGAATGTTATCCAGTGTATTATAAATAAAATGCGGATTAATCTGCGTCTGAAGATTCTGAATTTCCATCTGCTTGTTAATATAAAGAAGCTCCATGTTTTTCTGATTCAGTTCATGAATACTGGCAAGCATTTTATTTATCTGGGCTGCAATTTCCTCAAACTCATCCCCGGTCTCCAGATGAATCACATATTCGGGATTTTCCTTTCGGATAATACGAATCTGTTTCACCAGATTATCTACAGAGCCGGAAGTCTTTTCTGCCATAAGCCGCAGCATATGATAAAAGATAAAAGTCCATAAAATACCTAAAATAATAATAATCAGAGTACCAATCACCATTCCGCTGTAGCTTTTGGAGGCATAAATAAAAGAATAAATGTAAATTCCCCTGTCCGAAAGATAACGGCCGCTTGCAAGATACCTGCTGTCATTCACCCAGATATACTTTTCAGTAACGGAAGCACGATATTTGTTTCCTGCTCCCCCGGGAAGAAATGCGGTATTGGAACAGAATATCACATTTCCACTGACATTGGTCAAAATGGTATCATACTGGTATTTTAAAAAATGCCTCCCCCAGTCTTCCTCCTTTAAATATGCCGCCACACTTCCCACGTAAGCTTCCCCTTTATAAAGCGGGCGAATCAGTACATATTCCGAGGTGTCACCCGAAAAATAGTAAACGGTACTATAAAGCTTCTCTTTTCCCACTCTGGCATTTTGTTCCGCAATCTGATTAAATTCCAGCCGGTGCATATTCAGAACTTCCTGTGACAAATCCGAATACACCACTTTTCCATCTTTATCAGAAAGCATGACACGAATCCCCACCGGGGCATCCACATTAAATTTACTGACCTGATATCTTATCTTGTCATCCTTAATCTCTTTTTCAAGACATCCTATAAAAAGTGAGATATTATCTTCATTTTCAAGAAAATTTTCCACCGACTTATAAATTTCTTCAAATGCCGCCGCCACATTATCCAGGTGTTTTTCTCTCACACTGTCCCTGTCAAGCTTTGTCTTTCCGGCAAATGCTACATAAAAAAGTATGCATCCGATTACCACAACCATAACCATTTGCTTGGAAACAAGTCCTTCCAGTTCTCTCTGAAATCTGCTTTTTTCTCTCATTATCTTTTGTCCATTCCCTTATTGGTCTTTTGTTTTATGATAACATGATACCATAAACTATGTGTTTTCACCAAAACTTTAAGTCTTTATGCAAAAAAGAGAATAACCTTTCTGGTAATCTGTCAGATACCCCATAGCTTCCGGAAGAGCGGTATCATACGAAGAACCTGCAAAAGAATATTCTGCCAATTTTTCCGGTTATTAAGAAACTGATGTACTGATAGATAAAATTAGAATTCCCCTGTCGGTGTAAATTTGATTTGTTTTCTGATACAGAATATTTCTATCCTGTTATTATTTTTCGACACAAAGCATATTTTTTAGTCTCGCATACTTATAATGCTTTTACTTTTATAAATGCTTTGTACGGATACAGGTCTGAAAAACAGTCCTGTATGGATTTGTTTTTGTTATCATTTACAAAATACTGGTTTGAAATGTTTTCTCATTTTCCATC
>CAZDAT010000068.1:0-10365 GCA_964503695.1 uncultured Lachnospiraceae bacterium | reverse complement strand
CTACCTCCACCTTGGCAAGGTGGCGCTCTACCAGATGAGCTAAATCCGCAAAAATAAATGCACCATAAGGTGCATTTATGGCGACCTGGATGGGACTCGAACCCACGACCTCCGCCGTGACAGGGCGGCGTTCTAACCAACTGAACTACCAGGCCATAATGGGAACAACAGGGCTCGAACCTGTGACCCTCTGCTTGTAAGGCAGATGCTCTCCCAGCTGAGCTAAGACCCCATAAAATAGCGAGAGGGGGATTCGAACCCTCGACACCACGGGTATGAACCGTGTGCTCTAGCCAACTGAGCTATCTCGCCATATTCTTTTTAACTGGGACCAATAGGGCTCGAACCTATGACCCTCTGCTTGTAAGGCAGATGCTCTCCCAGCTGAGCTAAACTTCCATACATCACTTCAAGCGACTTTTATATTTTACACTATTTTCTCCGATTTGTCAAGGGGTTTTTGAAAAAAATTTATATTTTCTGCGGCAAAGCAAAGAATTGAGAGATAGGCTAAAATCTTCCAGAGCAGAGCCACGATACAAAATCCAAGTGAATGAAAGTCTATCCCTCAATATTACTACACAAGAAAGATATTTCATCAATCTCTAATGCTATAAGAGAGCAGCCGCGCCCCTATCCCTCCCCCTTTTTCGCCGTGCCGCTGTTTCTGTATTGCTTTGGAGTAAGCCCTGTGCGGGCGCGGAAAAGCTTGCAGAAATAAGCCGAACTGCCAAAGCGGCACTCCATACTCACTGCCTCAACCGTCATTTCTGTGCTGCGCAAAAGCTGCATAGCCTTTTGAATGCGGTAATTCAAAAGGTAGCTGACAGGAGATGTCGCAAGATAGCTTTGAAAACACCTTGACGCTTCGCTTTTGCTGATGCTTGCCGCGCCCGCAATGTCGCTTAGAGTGATGTCCTTTGAATAATTATCATTGATAAAGCTTAGCATTTTCTGCATTCTGATTTGCAATGCGTGTTCGTTCTTGATTACGGAGGAAATCTCACACTCCGACATATGCGTGAAAATGCTCTGCCAGATTGCGTTTATCGAGCGCTGAACTTCCATTTCAAAGCAGGCGCTCTGCATACCCGAATGGCGAAAACGTATTAGTTCGGGCGCGCCATAAATGCCCGTTTTTCCATAGCGGCTAAGCAGCGAAAACACCTCGTCAAGCCGATAAAGCACCTCCGCCTGCCAGTTCACCTGTTCTTTTAGGTGGATAAACGGCAGCTTTTCATTCATTATCACAGGCGTGATGTAAAGGCGGTTGATTGAGCTGTTAAGCGGCGCTATCAGCTCCTCTGAAAACACAATATCGGGGCACAGGCACACCTCGTCACCGCCGCAGGAATAGCTGTGCAGCGTGTTTGCGTTGAGGAACAGCGCCTCCCCGCTTTTTATCAGCAGTTCGCTGCTGCCTACGCGCACTTTCACCACTCCTTTATGAACGGTGAATATTTCGGGGCGCGGGTGCCAGTGCAGCGGCACAACCTCACCTCCGTCAGGCGACAGTTTATTAACATAGTACTGTATAGGAAAATCATCACTTCCGTGGCGCGCAAGTTCCTGCATATCGGAACGGCGCTGCATAGTGGTGGACATATCCATTATATGGCAACTCCTTATTTTTTACTTTACTCGTTAGCTAAAAAACAAACTAAACTCTGCTTAACAAACAAAAGATTTAGCCCTTTGGGAATATTATAATATAAATCGGGAAAATTGTCAATTGTTCTTGTGAAAAAAAGAGAATATAATAATACTGTAAACGAATACACACGGGGATTCTAAACCTCCGTGCAGGTTTGGCGTACGATTTTGCGCCGCTTTGATGTTTGATAATCATATTGCGCTTTGCGCGTTTAAAAAAGGAGTGTGAACGCCAATGAAATTCAAAAAGGCTGCTGCGTGCGTTTTGTGCGCGGCTATGGTGGTGTGCGCTACCGCGTGCGAAGAAGAGGGCGCTGTTTCGGGGAATACTTCGGGAATTTCCACCTCTGCATCTACCACTGTCCAGAGTTCCATGGACGTAAACGACCAACTTGAAAATACTGACAAAGAGGCAAAGGCGCTTTCTCAAAGCGATTTTGTACCTAGCGGAAACGCAGGAACTATTCAATATTTTGGCTTTTACGACATAACTACCGACCAAAAAGGAACGGAACAAACGCTGATTTTCGAGTCGGATACATACGGCGGCAAAATTGAAGTCAGCCGCGTGTCTTTTGGTGACGAATACTACAACAAGCTTGCAACCTATGTTGCGTCGGACGATTCGCCCGACATTGTGACAAAGGACGCTCTTCTCTATCCTGGAAACGTTGGAAAGAATTTGTTTGAGCCGCTTGACGACTACATAGATATGGACTGCGCGCTTTGGAGCGGTATGAAGGACATTATCGAAAGCTACGCATACCAAGGCAAACATTTCTTTTATCCGCATATGACCACGACTATGTACGCGCTCAACTATAACAAGCAGACATTCATCGACAACGACCTTACCGACCCGTACGACCTCTATCTTGCGGGAGAATGGACGTGGGACGCGTGGCGCGACCTTATGATGGAGTTTTGCGACAAGAGCGATGATAACGTTGGGTTCTTTACCACAAACCACACTATCACGGGCTTTATTGCCACAACGGGCAAGCCGCTTGTTGAGGCAACAAGCGAGGGTATCGTAAACAACTTCCAGTCGCCAGAAATTACCCGCGCGATGAGTTTCCTTGAGGAATTGTGCCGTGAGGGGCTGACCTACGGAAAGCAGTTTGGCAACTGGATTGACCCAGGCGACTTTACGCGTTATAGCGACAAGCTGCTTTTTATCTGCACAGAGCCAGAATGGACATATATTGCCGAAACGGAGTCCGTGCAAAACAAGGAGGGCGTTGACGAGGATATTTTCGATACAGTATCGGATTATTCGTTCGTGCCGTTCCCGCGCGACCCAGAGGCTGACGCTTATTACATAGACTTTGACAGTTTCGGCTACCTTGTTCCAAAGGGCGCGAAAAATATTTCGGGCGCTATCGAGTTTATTAACCTCAACAGAGTTTATCAAACCGACCCCGAAATCCAAGAAAAGGTTCGTCAAGAGCATATTGCCCCCGAACCCATTTATTACACCAAGGGCAAATACGAGGGTTCGCGCAGATGGCAAATGACGTGGGGCGAGCGTGAATATGACCTTTGGCGCGATATGTGCAAATCCGACAACTTCAAGTATGTCAGCGAAAAGGTTGAGGGATTCAGCACTAAGCTCACCGATGAAGTCGGCACACTTCTTATGAATGTTGTTGAGCAGGGCGAAAGCTGGACAAAAACCTGTGAGGAGTTTGTCCCGATAATTGACGCGGCTATCAGCGAGGTAAGCTGATTCCACAGAAACGCAGCGCGTTTCTAAGGCGGCATTTTGCGCAGCGTCTGCGCGGTGCAGCCTTTATATAGGCACAGGCAAAACCAATTTCAAAGGCACGCCGCAAGCGCGCCAAAGAAACAAGGAGGAACATTAAGAAAATGAACAGTACCCTTAAGAAAATTATTGCGAGCGGTCTTGTGGCGGTAATGGCTATCGGACTCACTGCGTGTGAAGAAGAGGGCGCAGCGTCAAATGACGGCGGCGCTCCGTCTACAAGCGCCAGCTCTTCGACCACTGTAACGACTGCCGACCCCGAAATGGCGCTCGACAAGACAAATAAAGAGGCGGATATCGTTTCCACCGACAATTATCAGCCCAGCGGAAACGCAGGCGTTGTAAAGGTGTTCAGCCACTATCAAGTTGCAAGCGACCAGAAGGGTACAGAGCAGTGCTTGGTATTCCAAGGCGAACAGTACGGCGGTACAATCGAACACATTCAAGGTCAGAGCGGTTCGGTTTATTACGAAAAGCTTGGCACTATGATAGCGTCCGATGATTCGCCCGACATCTGCTTAAAGGACGCGTTCCTTTACCCTGGCACGGTTTCTAAGAAGATGTTTGAACCGCTTGACGATTATATTGATATGGATTCGGCTCTTTGGGTTGGTATGAAGGACATCATCGAGGGTTATGAATACCTCGGACAGCACTATTATTACCCCCACAAGCTTACAACAAGCTTTGCCGTAAACTATTGCAAGACAACTATCGAGGAAAATAACCTTGAGGACCCCTATGAACTCTATATGAACAACGAGTGGACATGGGACAAGTTCAAGGAGCTTATGGTTACATTCTGCGATAAGGCTGAGGGCAACATCGGCTACTTCGCAACAAACACAACTGCGTCCGCTTTTGTCGGCACGACAGGTACTCCGCTTGTACAGGTAAACTCTGACGGCACTATGGTAAATAACCTTGCGAACGAGAACGTTACAAGGGCAATGTCTTTCCTCGAAACGCTTTACCGTGAGGGTCTGCCTTATCAGCTTAATAAGATAGGCGGCGACTGGATTGACCCGTCCGACTTCCCGCAGTACAGCGACAGAATTCTCTTCTACCTTATGGAACCAGAGTGGTCTTACACATCGCTGTCTGAAAAGACGCAGAACAAGGAAGGCGTTGAAAACGACATTTTCGATACGCCCAGTGACTACGCATTCGTTCCGCTGCCCAGAGATCCCGACGCTGACGCTTACTATCAGGAAGTTGATACTTACGGATTCCTCGTACCTAAGGGCGCAAAGAATATCCAAGGCGCAATTGATTTCATCAACTGCTTCCGCGTATACGAAACTGACCCCGCGATTATCGCGCAGGTTAAGGAAGACCACATTAACCCTGAGCCTATCTACTTCAAGGCTGACCACAAGAAGTACCCCAACGAGCGCAGATGGGTTATCACTTGGGACGAAAAGCAGTACGACCTTTGGGTTGATATGATGGACACATCTAAGTTCACATTCCTCTTTGAGGGCGGCTATGGCTTTAATCAGGAATTTTCTGACGGACTTTTCGGCGTTGTAAGCGAAGTTGCATTTGACGGCGAAAGCTGGGCGCAGAAGAGCGCAGAGTTCTCACCGATTGTTGAAAGCACTTTCGCGGATTACACGTTTTAATAATTTGGGTTAGATGTTTTTTATTATTTTGCGCCCCCGTTTTGGGGGCGCATTTTTTTGGCACTTTTAACAAAAAAATATACCAATATTCTTGACTTGACGGGATAATTGCTGTATAATAAATAAAGAGCGTTAAAAAATATATAGAACGCTTAAGGATAGGAGATTGCAGATGAAAACAACAATAACTAACGATATTCTTTACGTTGGCGTAAACGATAAAGAAATCGACCTTTTTGAGGGTCAATACAAAGTCCCTAACGGAATGTCCTATAATTCTTACGTCATTGTCGATGAGAAAATCGCGGTTATGGATACCGTTGACGCGCGCTTTGGCGCGGAGTGGCTTGAAAACGTGGCGGCGGCGCTTGACGGGCGACAGCCAGACTATCTTGTCATTCACCATATGGAGCCCGACCATTCCGCCAATATCGCGCTTTTCGCGGAAAAATACCCCAACGCCGCTATTGCCGCGTCAAAACAGGCTTTCGTTATGATGAAAAATTTCTTCGGCACGGATTTTGCCGCGCGGCAGTGCGTTGTCGCAGAGGGCAGCACTATCGCGCTTGGAAAGCATACGCTGAATTTCATCACCGCGCCGATGGTACATTGGCCAGAGGTCGTGATGTCTTACGACAGCGCGGATAAGGTGCTGTTTTCGGCGGACGGATTTGGCAAATTCGGCGCGCTTGACGCGGACGAAGAGTGGGCGGACGAGGCGCGCAGATACTACTTCGGCATTGTCGGAAAATACGGCGCGCAGGTTCAAGCGGTGCTTAAAAAGGCGCAGGCGCTTGATATTGCGGCAATATGCCCGCTGCACGGTCCTGTGCTTAAAGAAAATCTCGGCTATTACATTGGGCTGTATGACGCGTGGTCGGCTTACAGGGCGGAAGAGGACGGCGTTCTTGTCGCTTATACAAGCGTTTACGGCAACACGAAAAAGGCGGCGGAAAGGCTTGCAGAGCTGCTTAAAGAAAAGGGCTGCAAGGTAGTAGTACGCGATTTGGCGCGCTGCGATATGTCAAAGGCGGTTGAGGACGCGTTTAGGTTAAGCAGGCTTGTTCTTGCCACAACAACATACAACGCGGATATTTTCCCGTTTATGAGGGAGTTTGTAGAACACTTGACCGAAAGAAACTTCCAAAACCGTAAGGTGGGAATTATCGAAAACGGCTCGTGGGCGCCTATGGCGGCAAAAGTCATTAAGGCAAGCTTTGAGAAAAGCAAGGATATAGATTTCGCGCAAACCGTCACAATTCGCTCGGCGCTTAACGCTGACAGCTTGTCGCAGCTTGAGAGTTTGGCGGAGGAGATGAAGTAAGAATTTGTTCTCATAGTCTGAAATGCTTGGATTGCAAAATTTTCTGCAAGATAAGCGCTGAACGGCTATTAGAACAAGTTCTAAGGGCAGCGCGCATTTGCTGCACGCAATTACAGGAGGTTTAATGAGGTTTAAGAAAATTGCCGCGGCGATTCTGTGCGCGGCGCTTGCAGTGGGGGCTGTGGGCTGCAAAGGCGGCGGCTCAGACGAACAGCCTGCGCAGGATTCGCAGTTTTATTCCTCGCAGGTTGAGGACGAGATGGACAGCAGCTTGACATCGCTTGAGTTCACCGCGCAAATAAAGGTTGGGTGGAGTCTTGGAAACACGCTTGACGCTACGGGCGGGACGGGTGTTGCAAGCGAAATCAGCTGGGGCGCGGCGCAGACAACGCAGGAGCTTATTCTTGCGGTAAAAAACGCGGGATTTAACGCGGTGCGCGTTCCCACAACGTGGTATAACCATATGGACGAGGAGTACAATATTGACGAGCAGTGGCTTGCGCGCGTAAACGAGGTCGTTGACTACGCTTACACCAACGATATGTTCGTTATCCTCAATATGCACCACGAAAACTGGAACTACCCCTACGAGTCAAACAAGGAAACGGGCGCGCAGATACTCACCAAAGCGTGGACGCAGATTGCGCAGCATTTCAGCAAATACGGCGAACGGCTTATTTTCGAGGGTATGAACGAGCCGCGCTGGGTCGGTACTGACCAAGAGTGGAGCGGAGGAAATGACGAGGGCAGGAGCGTTGTGAACTACTTCAACCAAGTGTTCGTTGACGCGGTGAGAGCGACAGGCGGCAACAACGCAAACCGCTTTTTGATGGTCTGCCCCTATGCCGCAAATTCGGGGGAGGGCGCGCTTTCGGCGCTTGTTATTCCGACAGATTCGGCGCAGGACAGGCTTATTGTTTCGGTTCACGCTTACATACCATATTCGTTTGCGCTGCAGCAAAACGGGTCGTCAAAGTGGCTTGCGGAGCGCCTCACCTGCACAAGAGAAATAGACGAACTGGCGCAGCTTTTGGACAGGCTGTTTATAAGCAAAGGCAGGGCGGTTATTATCGGTGAAATGGGCGCTATGAATAAGTACCTCACGGACGATAACGACAAGTATATAAGCAACGAGCAGTACCGCGCGCAGTGGGCGGAGTATTACACCTGCACGATGAAAAAGATAGGTATTCCGTGTTTCGTTTGGGATAATACCGCATTTTACAGCGGCGAAACGTTCGGAATATTCGACAGAACAACAGGAGAATGCAAATACCCCGACTATGTTGCGGGATTAGTTAAAGGAGCGGAAGAGTAATGACATTGCAAATCACTTCAAAAATACTGGCGATAATCACCGCGCTGTCAACGCTTACAAGCACTGGCGCAAAGGATTTTGCCGACACGATAAACTCGACAATTCCCGACAGCGAACCGACAGCCTATTCGGAAATGACGTCCGCGGAGTTTTGCTCACAGATAAATGTCGGGTGGAATCTCGGCAACACGCTTGACGCAACAGGCGGCAGCGGGCTTTCCACCGAAACAAGCTGGGGCTGCCCGAAAGCTACGCAGGAACTTATCCTAGCGGTGAAAGACGCGGGCTTTAACGCGGTGCGTATTCCGACAACGTGGTCAAAGCACGTTTCGGGGTCAAATTACACGATTGACGAGGCTTGGCTTGACAGAGTGCAGGAGGTTGTCGATTACGCGTATAACAACGATATGTTCGTTATCCTTAACGCGCACCACGAGGATTTCAACGACCCCTATGACTCCACATACTCCAAAGCCTCAAAGGAACTTTGCGCTATCTGGAAACAGGTAGCAAAGCGCTTTAAGGACTATGACGAGCGGCTGATTTTTGAGGCGCAAAACGAGCCGCGAAAGCAGGGGACTGCCGTTGAATGGAATGGCGGTGACGCAGAGGGTCGGCGCATTGTAAACAAGATGAACGCTGACGCGGTGAGCGCGATAAGGTCTGTCGGCGGCAATAACAAAACGCGCTTTATAATGGTGCCGACATACGCGGCGTCCTCAAGCGGGCTGAATGGCTTTGAGCTGCCAGATGATGAGCGGATTATTGTGTCGATACACGCATATACTCCCTATAACTTTGCTATGCAGGATTCGGGCGGAACAACTTCTTTCAGCGCCGACAACGTAAACAGTACCCGCGAATTGGAATGGCTCTCGCAAACGCTCTATGACTCCTTTGTCAGCAAGGGGATAGGCGTTATCATCGGCGAATGCGGCGCGACAAACAAGAATAACCCTGACGACAGGCTGCGCTGGGCGAAGTATTTCCCCGATGTTTTCGGTCAGTACGGCATTCCTGTTTTCCTTTGGGACAACAACGGTTTTGGCACAGGCAGTGAAAAATACGGGCTTATTCACCGCGACACGCTTAAGTGGGAGTATCCCGATTATATCAAGGCTTTTGTAAAAGCGGCAAAAAAAGCAATGAACGCGTGACAATTGCACCGCAGCAATATGTGGCAGGCGCTGCGGTACAGCAGAGGTGCATTTATCATGAACAATAATGAAAAGATGAATATTTGCTTGATGAACGACTCATTTCCGCCTGTCATTGACGGAGTGGCAAACGCGGTGGTGAACTATGCAAAGGTGATATCCTCCGAACTTGGCAGCGCCACGGTTGTAACGCCCGCGTACCCTAATGTGGTGGACGATTACGACTTTGACGTTGTGCGGTATAAAAGTATTAATATTGAGAAAATCTGCGGCTATCGCGCGGGCTATCCGTTCAGCAGCAGGAACCTTGAAAAGCTGCGCGAAAAGGACTTTGACATAATCCACAGCCACTGCCCGTTTGCGTCTACGCTTATGGCTAGGGTGCTGCGCGAAAAAACGGGAGTGCCGCTGGTGCTTACCTACCACACAAAATTTGACGTGGATATAAAGCGCGCGCTGCCAAACGACCTTATGGCAAAGCAGGCAATTAAGCTAGTCGTGGGCAACATCTCCGCGTGTGACGAGGTGTGGACTGTCAGCCGCGGGGCGGGAGAAAACCTGCGTTCGCTTGGGTATGAGGGCGATTATATCGTGATGGAAAACGGCGTTGATTTTCCTTGCGGGCGCGCAAGCGAAGAACACGCGGCATTGCTGCGCAGCACTTATGGAATCGCGCAGGACGCGCCGCTGTTCTTGTTCGTGGGAAGGCTGATGTGGTATAAGGGGATAAAGCTTATACTTGACGCGCTGAATCTGCTAAAGCAAACGAACAATGATTTTCGTATTATGTTTGTTGGCGATGGCGCGGACAAAGCTGAAATAGAGCAGTACGCGCAAGAACTTGGGCTGGCAGAAAGGTGTATTTTTGCGGGGGCAATTCTTGACCGCGAAGAGCTGCGTGTTTACTACACGGCGGCGGATTTGTTTCTGTTTCCGTCGGAATACGACACGAACGGAATTGTTGTGCGCGAGGCGGCGGCTTGCGGAGTTGGTTCGCTGCTGATTGAGGGCAGCTGCGCGTCCGAGGGCATAATTCACGGCAGAACGGGGATTTTGTGCAAAGCTGACCCGCAGTCAATAGAGCGGGAACTTGAATTTATCTGTTCTCATCGTGAAGAGGCGCGGCAAATCGGAACGCACGCTATGAACGAGGTTTATATTTCGTGGGAAACGTCCGTAAAGCGCGCATACGAGCGGTATCAAGTGATAAAGGAAAATATTTCAAACAACCTGCCAACACAGCGCCACGAGAGCGTTTTGCAGGAGGAGTTTTTCAGCGCGATGAACTCCATCACCAATAACATTCAGCTTTTCCGTAGTATCAATGTTGAGTTTCGTGAGGAAGTGCGCGACACGCGCGACAAATTCCGCACAGTATGGCATAAACTAAGAGATACACTGAAAAAGGGAGATTAAACGCACTCTGCGCGGGTGTTTATAAAAAAACGCGGTTCTCATTTGAGAACCGCGCAGTCTGTCGACAAACCTTTAATTCAGCGCGTAGCGATAAAAAAGTTTTCGGT
>CAZDAT010000067.1:0-10381 GCA_964503695.1 uncultured Lachnospiraceae bacterium | reverse complement strand
GCATACTTTGAATGTATTCATGAAATGAAGCTTATTGTAGACCTTATTTACCAGTCCGGTTTTGAAGGAATGAGATATTCTATCTCCAATACTGCGGAATATGGTGATTATATTACAGGACCTAAGATTATTACAGAAGATACCAAGAAAACCATGAAGAAAATTCTTTCTGATATCCAGGATGGTACTTTTGCAAAAGATTTCCTGCTCGATATGTCTCCGGCAGGCGGTCAGGCTCATTTCAGGGCTATGCGTAAGCTTGCAGCAGAACATCCGTCAGAAGTAGTCGGAAAAGAAATCCGTAAGCTTTATAGCTGGAATAATGAAGAAGATAAATTAATTAACAACTAATTTTATAAACCCATTATGCTGTAAAAATAGTGTAATGGGTTTATTCTGGATAAAAGTGCAGGGGGACAATCAAATGGAAAAAATAAGTAGTTTACAGGATGTGATGAATTATTATCATTTTGTTATGATAGCTTTTTTTTGCCTGACCGTAATCAATATGGTAGTGGCATTCGGTGTCCGGGAATGGAAAAAAGCCGGAGTAAAGTTTGCAATTATTGAAATCTGTGTTTTTCTGGCATTTGCTTCCCATTTCCTGTTTTTGGGAGTATTAGCGGATAATAATGCGGAAATTAAAAGTCTGGATATCCAGATGATACTTTTGGGACTAAGCAATGTGTTTGTTCTGGCAAAAGGATTTATCAGTATAAGAACAAAGTAAGAAAAATTAGCATTCTGTACAAATAAGATGACTTTGAACAAAGAGAAACTTAAGTCTTATTTGTACAGAATGCTTTTTTGTAAAAGACAGATATCTCAGCCACTTCTTTAGAATTTTTTAACTTTTTTCTTTTCCATCTTATGTTATACTGATAAAAATATTATACGAAAGGGGCGTTTATTTGTTTCTATTCAAATCCAAGTTTAAAGAAAAATTAAAAGAAACTTTAAAAGCGGTTCTTCCGATTCTTATTATCGTACTGCTTTTATGTTTCTCCATTGCACCCATTCCTCCCAGTATTTTGATGGCTTTTCTCATGGGAGCCGCATTACTGATTGTTGGAATGCTGTTTTTTAATGTGGGGGTGGAGCTTTCCATGTCTCCCATGGGAGAAAAGGTTGGTTCCATTATTACACGTTCCAAAAACATTGTTATTGTAATACTCATTACTTTTATCATGGGATTTATCATTACGATTTCCGAGCCTGACCTTCAGGTACTGGCACAGCAGGTTCCTTCCATCCCCAACACAACACTGATTATTGCGGTTGCCCTGGGTGTAGCTGCTTTTCTGGTCTTTGCAATACTTCGTATGCTGATTGGAATACCGCTGTCTTATCTGCTGTTATTGTTTTATGCGGTAATTTTTGCCCTGCTTTCTTTTGTACCCGCAGATTTTTTGTCCATTGCCTTTGATTCCGGCGGGGTAACTACCGGACCCATGACAGTTCCGTTTATCATGTCATTTGGTATTGGTATCTCTGCAATCCGAAGTGACCGCCATGCAGAAGAAGACTCTTTCGGTCTTGTTTCTCTTTGCTCTATCGGACCGATTCTTGCGGTACTGATTCTTGGGATGATATACAGGCCGGATTCTGTACAGAGTGTTTCCGAAGCCATTCCCATTATAGATAATACGGTTGATTTGTGGAATTTATTTTTTGTGGAATTTCCTGTTTACATAAAAGAAATTGCAGTTTCCCTTTTACCGATTGTGGTATTTTTTGCACTTTTTCAATTAATATCCAAAGATATCAACAGACGTACATTAATCAAAATCAGTATTGGTCTTATATACACTTACATCGGACTGGTGCTTTTCTTGACCGGAGTAAATGTAGGCTTCATGCCCGCCGGAAACTATTTAGGTCAGACCATTGCAGGCTTGTCCTATTCCTGGATTATTGTTCCTATCGGGATGATTATCGGTTATTTTATCGTACTCGCCGAGCCTGCCGTATTTGTCCTTACCAAACAGGTGGAAGAAATGACTTCCGGTGCCATTTCTTCCAGAGCCATGGGACTTAGCTTATCCATCGGTGTTTCACTTTCCGTAGGGCTTTCCATGATTCGTGTACTGACAGGAATCTCAATTTTGTGGTTTCTGATACCGGGATATTTTATTGCTTTGCTTCTGACATTTTTTGTACCAAAAATTTTTACAGCCATCGCCTTTGACTCTGGCGGGGTTGCTTCCGGTCCCATGACTGCGACTTTTTTGCTTCCCTTTGCCATGGGTGCCTGCGAAGCCCTTGGCGGCAATATCATCACAGATGCTTTCGGCATTGTTGCCATGGTAGCCATGACACCTTTAATCACGATACAAATTATGGGATGTATCTTTAAATTCAAAGAACAGAAGCTTCGAAAAGAAGCTGCAGGGGCTTTGGTTACAGGACTTGCTTCTTATGATGACATGGAAATTATTGAATTGTAAAATGTTTACGTATATTTTAGCAGAAATGAGGACTCTATGGGAAATTTATATTTGATGACAACCATTGTGGAACGGCAAATGGCGGATTTATATCTGCGTCTTTTTCAAAAGAATCAGGTTCACGTTGTATACAGAACTCTGGGCTTTGGTACCGTTTCAAATGATATTCTTGACTATCTCGGACTGGACACAAACGAAAAGGCGGTTTCCTTTTCTGTTGTGGAAGAAGCTTCCTGGTTACAGATAAAAAAACAACTGGAACGCAAATTAAAAATTGATGCCCCCGGCGGCGGAATCTCTTTTATCATTCCTGTCAGCAGTATGGGCGGCAAAAAAACTTTGCAGTTTCTAATCGAAAAAGAAAATTATCAAAAAGAGGAGGAATCCACCTTGAAAAATACAACTCACGAACTGATTATTGTCATTGCCGAGCAGGGGTATACAGAACTGATTATGGCAGCCGCCAGAGAAGCCGGTGCTCACGGGGGTACTGTGATTCATGCAAAAGGAACGGGGATGGAACTTGCCGAGAAATTCATGCATATGTCTCTTGCCGCGGAAAAAGAGATTCTTTTCATCGTGACAAAAACGGAACAGAAAAATCCAATCATGCAGGCAATCATGCAAAAAGCCGGACCGGACAGCAAGGCAAAGGCAATTACCTTCTCGCTTCCGGTATCTTCGACTGCCGGACTCCGGCTTGTGGAAGATTAACTTTCTAAAAAAAGCATTCTGTACAAACAAGAACTAAGTTTTCCTTTGTTCGAAGTCATCTTATTTGTACGGAATGCTTATTTTTTCAAGTTGATTTTTGGATGCGACAGTTTTACTTGGAAACTGGGTTAAAAAATTATTCCTCATCCTCTACAATTTCATCAAATTCAACGGAGTCGAGATATTCATCAAATGCTTCTGCAACGGCTTCGTATTCCTCATCGCTGTCAATGAAACCAAGCTCCGGTTCTTCGTTGGGGTCATCCGGATTTTCGCTGTAGCGGTAAAACCATACTTCTCCATCTTCATTATCACCATTTTCATCCAAAGGAAGAAGTACAATATAGTCTTTGCCGTCAACATCCAGAATCGTGATGATGGCACAGACAACGGTAGTACCGTCATCAAGGTTTAATTCAACGGTCATTTCTTCTTCCATATTTTCATTTTTACCCATAACAGAGTCCTCCTTAACATTATATGAGCTTATTTTACTAAGATTTGGTTATGATTACAAGACAAAATATTTCACAAGTGTCTGAAAATATGTTATAGTAGTCTTAATCGTGCGAAGAATGGGAGAAAAGAATGAAAGAATGCAGAATTGGGGAAGCTTTTCCCATGGGAGTTTCCATAATTGGAAAAAATGAAGTGCAATTTGTTGTAAAAAATAATCCAGAGAAAGAAATGTCTCTCGTATTATATGAAAAAAATACGGATAGAAAAGAAGAATATAAACTGACGCAAAGCTATAGAATCGGCAATCTTTATTCGATGGTCATTAAGGATATAAATCCGGCGAAATATACCTATAATTATACGGAAAATGGAAAAATAGTCACTGACCCTTATGCAAAAGTCATCTGCGGAAATGAAGTCTGGGGAAAAGGAAAAAAAAATCCGGTTTCTGCCGGAATCAAAACGGATAATTTCAAATGGGAAGAGGACAGGCAGTGTATGCATCCCTTTAATCAAAGTGTTTTTTATCAGCTTCATGTGCGGGGCTTTACAAAGCATATTTCCTCGGGAGTAAAGAAAAAGGGAACCTTTGAGGGGCTTTGTGAAAAGATACCCTATCTGAAGGATTTGGGAGTTACCGCAGTAGAGCTTTTACCTGTTTATGAATTTGCAGAATGTGAAAAACGCGTGTTTGATTTTAAAAATACGGAATACAGAAAAGAAAATTACAGGGAAGCTGAGGAAAAGGCCGCTTCAAGAATTAATTACTGGGGATTTAAAGAGGCATTTTATTTTGCACCAAAGGCATCCTACAGTGCAGGGAAAAATCCGGTCAGTTCCTTTAAAAACATGGTAAAGCAGTTTCATAAGGAAGACCTGGAGGTTATTTTACAGTTTTACTTTCCGCCCACTGTTCCAAAGGCTTATGTACTGGAAGTCATTAAGTACTGGGTAAGTGAATACCATATCGATGGCGTAAGACTGTTGGGCGTGGAGATTCCTTTGACGGTGATTGCAACACAGCCGGAGCTTTTCAATATTAAGATTTTGTATGAAAATATTCCGGAAGAGAAGATTTATGATGGAAAAACTGTTTTGGCGTATAAGAATCTGGCAGGCTACAACGATGGATATCTGTATGCCGTAAGAAAATTTTTAAAAGGGGATGTAGGCTCACTTTCCGGGGCATTTCATGCCCTGACAGAAGTGCCCGCACAGACGGGAAATATCGTATATCTGACAAATTATAATACATTTACCTTAAAAGATTTGGTTTCCTTTGACAGAAAACATAATGAGGAAAATGGGGAAAATGGGAAAGACGGCAATAACAATAATGTCAGCTGGAACTGTGGGGTAGAGGGACCCACAAAAAAGAAAAACGTGGTGTCTCTCCGGGAAAAGCAGATGCGTAATGCCATGGCATTTCTGATGCTGTCAAAGGGAACGCCCCTTATCCTTTCCGGAGATGAATTTGGAAACAGCCAGGGCGGAAACAACAACCCCTATTGTCAGGATAATTCCATCAGCTGGCTTAACTGGAAGGATTTGGAGAAAAATAAAGAGCAGTTTTGTTTTACCAGACAATTGATTTCTTTTATGAAAGAGTATTCCTGGTTTAAAGAAACCAAAAGTCGTGCACAAAAGAAAAATGGTCTGGAATATCCCTATCTGTCGTTCCATGGGGAGGATGCGTGGAAGCTGGAATGGAATGCGTCTAATGAAGAAGCAGGCGGTATTCTGTATTATAGTGATTATACGTATCTATATATAGCAGTGAATATGCACTGGGAAGAAAAGAAACTGGCACTTCCGTTACTTCCCGGAAAACATAAGTGGGAGGTTGTTATAGATACTTCCGGGGAAACCACAGGAACCGTCATAGGAGAAGAGAAGAGTATGCAGGTACCGTCAAGAACCATCCGCATACTGACAGCGAAGGGAAGCAGGGAAGATTTTGATGAAAGCATATCAGCATTTTAAAACGATTACCTATCATAAATGGCTTGTATTAAAGGGATGTTTTTCGGTAGGATTATATCGGCAGGGAATCTGTCACGATTTATCCAAATACAGTCCCACGGAATTTCTGGTAGGGGCAAAATATTTTCAGGGAAACAGGAGTCCCAACAATGCAGAACGGGAAGAAAAGGGATATTCGAAAGCGTGGCTTCATCATAAAGGAAGAAACAAGCATCATTATGAATACTGGATAGACTACAGTGCCAATGACATTAAAGGCGGACTGGCACCGGCACCCATGCCGGTAAGGTATATTGCAGAAATGGTCATGGACAGGATAGCGGCCAGTAAAGTATATGCAAAAGAGGCATATACCATGCATCATCCCCTGGAATATTATAAGCTGGGAAAGGATGTGGCACCTTTACATGACAAGACCAGAAAGATTCTGGAGCTGCTTCTTTTAATACTGGATAAGTATGGAGAAGAAAAAATGGCGGAATTTATCAAAAAGAAAATGTTGTGTGAGCAAAAAAATTGGGATGAGAAAGACGGATGGCAGCCTTTGGTGAAAAAATACATGAAAGCTTATGATTTGCATTTCTAAAAGGAAGCTAAGGTACAGGCACAAAAGGAGAAAGAAAGAATATAGTATCGTAAAGAGCCGAAAGAGGTAATTATGAACTGTTTGCTTTTACTTATCCTTCTTTTTTGCTGTAGCGGAAATGGCGGATGCAATAGCTGTAACCAGACAAGAAACAATACCGGATGCGGCAGGGGCCGTATGGGTAATTCCACCGGAAATAACTGCACTTCAAGAGAAAATAATAACACAAGAAGTCCGGCAAGAGGCTGTGACTGTGACAGTCCGAAAGAAAATTCCTGTCCGGTACCGCCGCCACCGCCAGCTTCCAGAACACAGTTTCCGTATTTGGATATGGAACCACGTACCTGCGGATGCGAAGAGGATGCTTCCAAATAAGTGAAAAACGAAAAGAAAACCTACTGAGTAAGATTTACATTAAGAAAGAAACAGCATTCCGGATTATGAAGCTTTGGTTAAAAAGCTTTCTTTATCCGGAATGCTGTTTTTTGTTGAAAAAAATTGCTTTTGGGGCTAGTCAGCAGGGTGAGGAGTTGGTATAATAGTAAAGATTTGAGTTAAAAGTCAGACGAAAAAAAACAGTATCTGAAAATGTAAAAATAAGAACAGGGGGATATACTATATGAGAAAACCAGAAGAAACAAAAGCATCGACTGACAAAAGCACGAAACACGTAAAAATAGCATCCCAGATTGCATCGAAAATCGGTGGTCTGGCGGCAGCCATTTTTATCATAGTAGCACTGATTGTTGCATTACTGGTAAAGGTACAGTTAGATGACATGAATGAGGAACAACTGACACTGGAATCCCAGTCAGCAGCATATGAATTGAACGTATACTTTCAGAAAAACATACGTTTGGTAGAAGGCCTTTCCGTTGACCCGAATACGGTTGAGGCAATCGAAGCAACCAATAAGAGGGTGCGTTTACAGCAGACGGATACTTTCAAATATTCCATGGCATACATGAAAAAACTGCAGGCACAGGACAGCGAAAATATTCTGGCATTGTGGGTGGAATCCCTTGCGTCAAGTGAGGCGGTGACAACCGCAGATTATGTTACGGATGATGATTTTGACATTACGGCAGACGAGTGGTATCAGGCAGCCGTACAGAAAACCATGATTATGACAGCTCCTTATGAAGACATTGCTTCCGGGCTTATGGTAGTAACCATAGCGGCACCGGTATTTGGCAATAATGGAGAGGTTATCGGTATTGTCGGTATGGACTTATCCATCGCACGGGTTACAGAGCTTTTGGAGGAATTCAAAATTGGTGATACCGGTTATGTTATCATGATGACCAAAGATACGACACTGATTTATCATCCGGATTCTGCTAAAATCGGTACCCAGTTATCTTCTTATGATATCAGTGAAAATGTAGTTAATCTGCTTACCAGTGATGAAGACGGCTTTGTAAAATACAAAATGGATGGCACCACAAAATATGGTTTTGTAACCGATTTGGAGGGAACCAGCTACACGGTATTAAGCTCCATGCCTACCAATGAATTTAATGAAAGCTTTATTAAGCTTGTCAGCATTATGATTGGTATATTTGTTGTCGGTGCAGTAGCCATTGTCATGGCAATTAAAATGGTATCCGGACAAATTACCAAACCCATTGAAGGTCTGAATGCGGCGGCACAGGAGTTGGCTGCAGGAAACTTAAACGTGGAACTGAATGTTTCTACAAACGATGAAATCGGGGAACTGAGTGACTCCTTAAAACAGACTGTCAGCCGTCTGAAAACTTATATTGAATATATTAATGAAATTACGGAAGTGCTGATGCAGATGGCAAATGGTACACTTGCGATTTCTTTAAAGCATGATTATACAGGAGATTTTGCCAAGATTAAGGATGCACTGAATAATATTTCCAGCTCCCTTCTTGAGATTATGACAGGAATTTCGGAAAGCTCAGGACAGGTATCTTCCGGTGCCAATGATTTGGCAAGAGCTTCCCAGACCCTGGCAGAGGGTGCGACACAGCAGGCAGCTTCCGTAGAAGAGCTGGTAGCTACAGCAGATAACATTGTGGAAGAATTACAGGTAACAAAAGAAGATGCATTAAACTGTGCCGGAGAAGCAAACCGCGTGGCGGGTCTTGCGGATAACAGCCGTACACAGATGCAGAACATGGTGGAAGCCATGAATAAAATCAGCGAAACCTCCAACCAGGTGGTTGGCATTATACATACCATTGAAGAAATTGCAGACCAGACAAACTTACTTTCCTTAAATGCTTCCATTGAAGCTGCAAGGGCAGGAGAAGCAGGACGTGGTTTTGCGGTCGTAGCTTCTGAAATTGGTGCACTGGCAGTACAGAGTGCCAATGCGGCATCTACCACAAGAGACCTGATTGCCGTTTCCATTAACGAAGTAAAACGTGGTGTTACCCTGGCAAACGAAGTTACCGAAGCTTTGCAGACCGTAGTGGCAGGTATTGATAATGTAAGCAATATGGTAACACATACGGCAGATTTATCCGTAGAACAGGAAAACAATATGAAGCAGATGCAGTCCGGCATTGACAGCATCTCTGTTGCCGTACAGAGTACCTCCGCTACTGCAGAAGAAAGCTCTGCAACATCAGAAGAGTTAGCGGCACAGGCTACCGTACTTACGGATTTAATTGCAAAATTTGATTTAAGCACTATTTAGGAAAAATTTTGTGATATATTTAAAATTGATAAAAGTGAAAACAGGGCATACCTTGGCGGTGTGCTCTGTTTTAATGAAGCAAAAAAGCATTAATTTTCAATACCTTGAAAATAATACTAAAAAAAACTCAGACGATTTACGTCTGAGTCTTTTTGTAATGCGGAAGATGGGACTTGAACTATTATCCGCTTCATTTAATTATATGTGGAATTATTCGTATTGTTTTACATGGAAATATTAGTGTAATGATTGGCGGTTAATACAAGAAAGAAAAGACGAAAATAACAAATACCTTTCGCGATGTAGTGCGAAACTTTGTAAGCCCCAGTATTTGGGGCTTTTTGAATTTTAAGGAGAGCAAATGAAAGAAGATGTAATTTAAAATTACATTTTAGGCATATAATCAATCGATTCGTACCAAGGTGATGAAATGGATTGGACAACGTGCTACAATGCTTGCGTAAAGCAAAAGAATGAAATCGCAAACAACACGCGTGAAAAGGAGAATGAAAAAGATGAAAACGATAACGAAAAGGACAATGAAAAAGCTCCTCGGTGGGATTGCTTTAGCACTTTCGCTGGCTATAGGCATTTTCGTAGGAACGGGAATGGAGATTCGGGCTGAAGGGGGATATACATATCAGCCATATACCTTGCCGCAGAATATTGTTTGGAGAGAACTGTATGATCATTGCGATAAGATTGATGAAAGTGAATGGGATGCTATTGAGAGCTGGCTGAGAACATTAAATATATCTTCTGATACGGTATTCATTGTACGCATATCTGATCCTAATTGTGATTCTGTGTTAGTAGCATGGTCAGGTGGCGATTGGCTGCGTTTCGGTGACACTGGTAGTGGTGGACAGCGTATTAATATAATATACGATTCAGATATCTCAGGATATGATAAGGTCTATACTGTTAAAAGAACCGATGTTGCCTGTGGCGCCCCTGAAAGCGAATCTCCGATACCTCATACACATTCTTATTCTTGGGTAACCATGCAGGAAGCAACAGCCGATCAGGATGGTATAGAGGAGTACCGTTGCTCTTGCGGTGACGTGAAGGAACGGTGCGTGCACTCTAGGTACATGACACTCGTGGAGGGGCTCTACGGAGCGGTGAAGGATGCACCTCAGAACGGTACAGCGACGTTTGACACAGAAAGCTTGTTTACTGTGACCGACTACGTGATCCGAAAGTTTGTGGAGAGGTCGGATGTTACTATGGTTGTCTTGTTCAAGTACCAAGGTCAAGCATACAGAATGACGATTCCAGCAGGAGCAGACTATACGGAGCTGTTTACGGACAGTGATTACTTTTATGGGTACTTCTACTTTGCTAGTGTAGTAGGTGCAACGATTGAAGCTCTGTAAGAGAAAAAGCGAAATTTTATGATGATAGATACAAAGAGGAAGTTCTTTTTGCAGGGAGTCCTCTTTTTTGTATGCCACGCAAAAGTGTAGTGAACCACAAGTCGGTATCAGTAATTTCTAAAGAAATGAAAATCACAACAAT
>CAZDAT010000066.1:3510-10545 GCA_964503695.1 uncultured Lachnospiraceae bacterium | reverse complement strand
TGGAACCGGTAATATCAGAACCGCCCCTGGAAAAGGTTTTGACACTTCCGTCAGGAAGTGCTCCATAAAAGCCCGGAATAACCGCCCTGTCATGCTTTGCCAGTTCTGCTCTTAAGATTTCTTTTGTCTTTTCCTCATCCCAGCTTCCATCTTCCTTAAAAAAGATAACCTTTGCGGCATCCACAAACGCATAGCCCAGATAATCCGCCATAATGATACCGTTGAGATACTCCCCGCGGCTGGCAGCATAATTTTCCCCAATCTGCTTCTTGAAATTGTCTTCTATAATTTTAAATTCACTGTCCAGAGAAAGTGTCAGACCTAAGCCGGAAATAATCTCATCATACCTTGCCTTGATATTCTTTAATTTTCCTGTAAAATCTTCGCCCTCACAGGCACTTTCATAGCATTCATATAACATATCCGTTACTTTAACATCACCGCTAAATCTTTTTCCGGGTGCAGACGGAACCACATATCTCCTGTCTTCTTCGGCTCTTATAATTTCTCCCACTTTACGAAACTGTCTGGCACTGGCTAAAGAGCTTCCTCCAAATTTAACTACTTTTTTCATCGCTTCCTCCACAAATTGCATTTCATTTTATTTTTCAAACAATTTTTCTATAAGTTTATAACCTTTTAAAACTCTTCTTCCACTTTTTAATGCATTCGTTTCATTATATGGCAGGTTCTCATTTCTTTCAAGTGTACTGTCATACAATAAATATGGTACCTCATCCCCGGTGTGCGTTCTTAACCGGACAGGTGTCGGATGGTCCGGTAAAACCAGCATTCTGAAATCAATTTTTCTATCCTCAAGATTTTGTACCAATGGCTCGATAATTCTCTTATCCAGATACTCAATCGCCTTTACCTTTTTTTCCACACTTCCCTGGTGTCCCATTTCGTCGGGTGCTTCCACATGGATGTATGCAAAATCATATCCGTCCTCCGCCACTGCTTTCAGTGCCGCCTGCATCTTTCCTTCATAATTGGTGTCAAGGCCGCCGTTTGCTCCTTCTACATAAGCCACATCCATACCTGCACCTACGGCAATGCCTTTTAACAAATCAACCGCGGAAATCATAATTCCTCTTTTTCCGGTTTTTTCATAAAAATCAGAAAGTCCCGGTTTCGTTCCTGCTCCCCAGAACCAGAGACAGTTTGCCGGATGCAGTCCCTGTTCTTTTCTTTTTACATTCAAAGGATGCTCTTTTAAAATGTCATGGCTTTTCTTCATCATCTCTCTTAATACGGCATCTTTTGGTAAATACTCGCCTATCACTTTTCCCAGCACATCGTGGGGCGGGGTAAGATTAACCACTTCTCCCCTTTCCCGGATAAAGCAATGACGGTAACTGGTTCCCGTATAAAAGGAACAGCCCGGTATTTCTAATTTTTCTTTTACGGCATTTAATAATACCGCCGCATCTTCTGTACTGATTTCATCCGAACTGTGGTCTATAATGGTTCTTTTTTCAAAGCAGTCATTTTCTTCGGAAATAGTGACAAGATTACACCGGATGGCAATATCCTCTTCTTTCATGGGTACTCCGATACTGAGTGCCTCCAAAGGAGAACGACCGGAATAATAAACTTCTGGATTATATCCGAGAACCGACAGATTGGCAGTGTCTGACCCCGGTGCCATTCCAGCAGGAACAGTGGAAACCATACCGATTTCTCCTTTTTTGCTTAAACTATCCATGGCGGGAGTATCGGCATATTCCAACGGTGTTTTCTGATGCAAAGACGGAATCGGTTCATCTGCCATTCCGTCTCCTAATACTATAATATATTTCATAAATTACCCCTCGTGCCCAAATACAGGACTTTTTTTAATTTTCTACACGTATACGGGTTATCATTTCCGGAAGCTCTTTTGCTTTTTTGGCAAATTCTCTTTCTGTCATCACTTCCGTGATAAATCCGAATTCATCCTCTGTCACCTGTATTTTGTTTAGATTTCCAAACAAAGCTTCTGCCTTACCTGTTCCTTCTTTTTTTACCCGAACGAAAAATTTTCTGGAAGAATCCATGTAATCTTTTAAGCTTACTGCTTCTTCTTCCCAGATACAGGAAATGGTCTCGTCTTTATGTCTTACACAATCTATAATATCTGCCACAACCGCACTTGCCGTTGCCAGTTTTCCGGCTCCTTTTCCATAAAACATGGTGTCCCCCAGCATATTGCCATGCATAAAGATGGCATTAAATACATCATTTACGCAGTACAGCGGATGGTCTTTACTAATCATGCTGGGAGTTACCATTGCCACATAGCCGTCTCCTTCCTCCTTACTGACAGCCAGCAGCTTAATGGACTTATTCATTTCCCTGGCATACTGGAAATCCAGGGCGGTAATCTTCGTGATTCCTTCGGTATAAATATCCTCGTATTTTACTGTTTTTCCCGCGATTAAGGAAGATAAAATCGCAATCTTCCTGCAGGCATCATAGCCTTCCACATCTGCCTCGGGATTTCTCTCCGCATAGCCCTTTTCCTGTGCTTCTTTTAAGATTTCTTCAAAATCCGCACCGTTTCTTTCCATTTTCGTAAGAATATAGTTGGTAGTTCCGTTTAATATTCCGTAAACGGATTCTATTTTTTCCGCAGTCAGGGCACTGTTTAAAGGCCGGATTACAGGAATACCACCGCCTACACTTGCTTCAAACAGATAATTACACTTATTTTCTTTTGCCGTCTTTAAAAGCTCCGGTCCATGAGCCGCCACTAATTCTTTATTAGAGGTACATACACTTTTTCCAAGAAGAAGTGCCCTTTTCGAAAAAGTCAGGGCAGGTTCGATTCCTCCCATGGTTTCACAGATTACCTGAATTTCAGGGTCATCCAGAATTATATTTATGTCATGTACTACTCTGTCATGATAGGGGTCACCGGGAAAATCCCGTAAATCCAGGATATATTTTACATGGATTTCTTCTCCCGCCCTCGGTGTAATTTTTTCTTTGTTCTTTTCCAATACTTCAACTACCCCGCTTCCTACTGTACCATATCCTAATACTGCAACCTGAACCATACTCTGTCTCCTCCAACTTTATTCTTTTGCTAAAATTTTTACCTGATGTACGCCGTCCTGTGCTTCCAAGGTCTCCAACATATGCGAAATATCCCCGGTTGTCTGCAATACCTGGACACTGATACTTAACGCAGCTATTCCGTTAATCGGAATACTCTGGTGTATGGTCAGTATATTCGCACCAAAATCCGCGATACTCTTTAAAACATCTGAAAGCACCCCCGGCTCATCATCAATATTAAATGTCATTGTAAGTGTTGTTCCCTGAGAATTATCATGGAATTGAAATATATCGTCTTTGTATTTATAAAAAGAACTTCTGCTGATTCCCACTTTGTCGACTGCTTCCTGGATTGTAATGACTTTTTTTGTCTCCATCAGCTTTTTAGCCTCCACAACCTTCAGCAATACTTCAGGAACCGCTTTTTCTTTTACCACATAATATTTTGTCGTTTCTTTCATTCATGTTTCTCCATGGTACACATTTGTTTTTACACGAAAGATATTTTACCATATGATTTTCTTCATAGCAACGAAAAAAGTCAAAGACTTAAAACATCTTTTTATACTCTTATTTATAAAGGTAAAGAATATTTTTCCCTTAATGCTTTATATGTTTTCTTATACTGTTCATTATTTACATGCTTCATGTCATCGATATAACTGTGTGTCTCATATTCGTCAGCATCCACCTCTATGATACATACTGCCACATTGGAGCAATGCTCTGCCACACGTTTAAAGCTGGTAAGAATATCTGCATGGACAAATCCCAGCTCGATGGTACATTTTCCTTTTTGTAATCTCTTGATATGACGCTGCTTTAATTCTGTTCTGAGCTTGGAAACCACTGCCTTCAAAGGTTCTACTTCAATTGCCCTTACAATGTCCTCGTTTCGGAATACCTCTGTAGTCAGCTCCATAATATCCCTTACAGCATCCGAATAAACACGAAGCTCTTCCACCGCTTTTTTTGAGAATCTTAAATCCTTCTCCTGCATTTCCTTTGCCGCCCTCATAATGGTAACTGCATGGTCTGAAATCCGCTCAAATTCTGTCAGACACTGTAAAATAACAGATACACTGTGATTATCTTTTTCCGACATCTGTTTCTGGGCCAGCTTTACAAGATAACTTCCCAAAACGTCTTCATAACGGTCGATTTCATTTTCCAGAAATCTGACACGTTCTGCTTTTTCTTCCTGATAATCTGCTATCAGCTCCATGGACAAAAGGAATGCTTCCTTTGCGGCTTCTGACATATTTCTTGCTACCACACGGCACTCTTCCACTGCAAGACCGGGGGTATCTAAGAAACGTACATCCAGTAATCTGAAATCTCTGTCTGCCTGTGTTTCGATAACCTCTGTTTCCTCTTCTTTGATAGTCAGACAGGCAAGCTTTTCAAGCAGGGAGGAAAATGGCAGTAAAACTGCCGTTGCAAAAACGTTAAATATGGTATGCACCACTGCGATTCCTGCCGCGTTTGCCGGAGTGCTTAAAAATCCAAAAGAAACAATGGCATTCATGGCATAAAACAGTACCATAAACACAATGGTTCCGATTAAGTTAAAATACAGATGTACCAAAGAGGCTCTTTTGGCATTCTTACTGGCTCCCACAGCCGATAACAGTGCAGTAATACAGGTTCCTATATTCTGTCCCATAATAATAGGGATTGCCGTTCCGTAGCTGACGGCTCCGGTCACACACAATGCCTGCAAAATACCCACAGAGGCAGAGGAGGACTGAATCACGGCCGTAAGAATGACTCCTGCAAGCATTCCCAGGACAGGGTTACTGAACATCAGTAAAATATTCGTAAATTCCGGTACGTCTGCCAGCGGCTTTACTGCACCGCTCATGGTATCCATACCAAACATTAAAATGGCAAAACCTACTAAAATCATTCCAACATCTTTTTTCTTCTCTTTTTTGGAAAACATCAGAAAAAACACACCGATAATAGCAAGAATCGGCGAAAAAGAGGTCGGTTTCAATAGCTGCATAAACACGCTGCTGCTTTCAATACCGCTTAAGCTCAGAATCCATGAGGTAATGGTAGTACCGATATTGGCACCCATAATGATTCCTACCGCCTGTGTCAGTTTCATGACTCCTGAGTTTACAAAACCAACCACCATTACCGTTGTTGCTGATGAAGACTGAATCACAGCCGTTACTCCGGCACCAAGTAATACGGCCTTTACTTTATTGGAAGTCAGCTTTTCCAGAATCTTTTCAAGCCGCCCGCCGGAGGCATTGGAAAGTCCGTCTCCCATAAGATGCATACCGTAAAGAAACAGTGCCAGTCCGCCAATCATTGTCAATATACCAAATATGTCCATTTTTGTTCTCTCCCTGTGTTATGTTTACTTAGGTTTGATTTTTTCTTTTTACGAAACCATTTTTACATATAAATGAGAATTTAGCAACTATCTTCTTGATTTTATTTTAATAGATAAACTGAACTTTTTTTCCAAAATCACTTACTGTCATTTTTGTGGTCTGTGCTTTTACTTCCCCATCCGTCTGCACCCACATCGGCTTTTCCACTTCTATGACTGCTTTTTTCGCCCGGAACATCTTAATTTCCTTAAATCTCACATGATTCCCTTTAAAGGCGGTAGGCAGAATCCTAAGCATTCTTAATTTTCCGGCATCGGAGCCCATGCAGAAATCCAAAAGCCCGTCATCGTAAAGGGCATCCGGGCAGAACATAAATCCGCCGCCCTCATAATGGTGGACCATGGCAACTGCAAATATCATTTTTTTCACCGGAATCTCTTTTTTGTCATCCAGAATTATTTTTCCATCAATCATTTCTGTCTGAATCAACTGCTTTAAGGCAATCCCTAAATAAGTCAGTTTTCCCAGTTTTAGCTTATTCAATACTTTTTTCAGTTTGGAACGAAGACTTTCCTCACATACGGCGGCATCATAACCGATTCCGCAGCCCACCATAAATTTTCTGTCCGGTATCTGTACCGGCTCTCCGTTTTTAAATGCAGTATCATAATGTAGCAGACCGATATCCATAAACTGTTTGTTTTCTGCCTTTAAAATTCCCTCCAACGCCTCTTCCGGGTTTTTGGAAATCTTTAAATCCCTGGCAAGGTCATTGCTTGAGCCTGTTGGAATATAACTGAATACCACGTTTTCAAAGTCATCGATTCCCTGCATGGCTTCATTCACAGTACCGTCACCGCCAAGAATTACCAGATGTATTTTTTCCCCTGTTCTTTCACCGGTAATCTCTTTTACAAGCTGCTGCACATGACCTGCACGCTCTGAAATCCGCACCTGGTATTCTACATTTCTTTCCTCCAGCATCTTTTCCACACGCTTCCAGTATTCTTTTCCACGCCCGGTTTTCGAAGTTGGATTTACAATAAAATAGTACATTTCAATCTTTCCTCTGTCCTATGGTAATTAATTAAATTTGAAAAATCTTCTGCATATTTTGTAGCCTTCCACCGAAATCCTTCTTCCGCTTCTTCCCGGAAGATTCGTACATTGTCCTAAAAGTCCGTAACGGAGCTTTCTGAAAATTCCCGCATCTTTTGCCTTGATATAATCCCAGAGTTCTCTCTTCTTTTCCAGTGCCTCTGCTGTGTCTGCACGAATCAGAAGAATGGAAGATACGGTAGTAATGATATCCAGATAGTTCATCATATACTGTCTGCATTTTCGGTTGGAAAGCAGCTTTTGTTTATTTTCTGCCATATAATCCATCATGATTTTATTCACGCGGATTTGCTGGTCAATTCTTCCTATCATCACCTTTTCATTCACAGACTGGTCTTCCCTGCCAATGTAATAACGGTAAAAATTCACATCCATATAATACATTTTTTTCACATAAGGCAGGGGCTGAAATACAAAAATATTGTCCACATAAAATGTGTGCTCAGGAAGCTCCAGTTTACAGTCCCGCAAAAGTCCGGTACGGTATATTACAGAATGCATCAGAATATACTGCCCTGTGTGAAAA
>CAZDAT010000066.1:0-3500 GCA_964503695.1 uncultured Lachnospiraceae bacterium | reverse complement strand
CCTTACATCCTTCCATTCAAATACCCTTCCTTCCGGAATGGCATGCTTATACCGCATTACCTTGCCCTTTTTTTCTCCCTCTTTTTCATACACGAAGTTACTGATAAACATATCTACCATCTGACCATTTCTTACCAGCTCCCGCAATTTTTCCAAAATGGCATCATAGGCTTCTTCCTTTACCCAGTCATCACTGTCCACAACTTTAAAAAACAAGCCTGTGGCATTTACTATCCCTGCATTTACCGCGGAACCATGCCCTCCATTTTCTTTATGTACTGCCTTTACAATGGAAGGATATTTTCTTGCATATTCATCTGCGATTGTGGCCGTTGCATCCTTTGAGCCATCATTTACGATAATAATTTCTACGTCTTCTCCGCCTTTTAACAAAGATTCCACGCATTTTCTCATATATTCCTGAGAGTTATAGCATGGAATTGCTACTGATAATAATTTCATACTTTCCTCAACTTTCTGTTTCTTCCTTCTGATACTTTCGTTCTTTAAACATTTGTTCATCTATATTTGTTTCTTAAAGTCTACCGCTTTATTTTATCACTACCCTGCATAATATTCAAACATTTCGTATAAGCCGCGAAGGCAGAGGGCAGGGGGTATTTTTCTTCTGCTTCCTTAGAGTCTGCAAAAATCCAGTTTTCTTTTTCTAATGTCTCCCCCTTGGGTGCCAGTTCGTCTACCCGGATTTTGTAAGCAATCATATGCCATTCTTTATGGCTGAAAATATGCCTGGCATCTTCCATTCTCTGAATCCTCAGAATTTCCAGCCCCATTTCCTTTAAATATGCCAGTACGCGTTTTTCACTTTTATGACCTTCCATGGAGGGAAATTCATATAATCCGGCTAACAATCCCTTTTTTGGCCGTTTATGAAGCACCGATTTATTCTCATCCTGAATAATCAGAATGGTTTTCTTTTCTATGGTACGTTTTTTCTTCGGCTCTTTTTTGGGATATTCTTCTTCACAGCCTGCCTTATGTGCCAGACAAAAAGTTTCCCATGGACAAAGCTCACACCTTGGTTTTCCATTTGGAACACATACCACCGCCCCCAGCTCCATAAGTGCCTGATTAAAATCTCCCGGCCGTTTCTCCGGCATTACTTCAAGAAGCTGGCGTTCTACCCTTCGCTTTGTGGTGTCCTTCAGGACATCTTCGTCATCCTTAGAAAGTCTGCTTAAAACCCGAAGTACATTTCCATCCACCGCTGGAACTTTTTTACCAAAAGCAATGGAGCTGATGGCTCCCGAGGTATAGCTTCCGATTCCTGCAAGCTTAATTAATTCTTCCTGGCTCTCCGGCATTTTTCCATGATACAGCTCCATCATCTGTCCGGCGGCTTTTTTTAAATTTCTCGCCCGGTTATAGTACCCCAGTCCTTCCCACAGTTTTAACAGTTTTTCTTCCTCACACTCTGCCAGGCTTTGTATATCCGGCAGTTCACTGATAAAACGATGGTAATAAGGCTTTACCGCTTCTACCCTGGTCTGCTGGAGCATAATCTCGGAAATCCAGACATTATATCCTTCCGGATTTTCTCTCCAGGGCAAAATTCTATGTCCTTTATCGTACCAGGCAAGAAGCGGTTCGGCAATCTTATCATATTGTTCATCATAATAAAGCCTTACCTCTACCGGATTATTTAACCGCATACTGTCCGCAGTTACTTTTGTTTCATATGCCAGAATCTTTACTCCGGCATCCTTTGCCCGCCTTAAAGCATCTGCAAATTCCTTGTGATTTTCTTCATTTGGCACAAAAAATCTGACATTTTCCATCTGTATTACAAAAAGAATATATGCACCATACCCTTCCTTACATGCTTTTATCAGCTCTTCCACATGTCTGACAGCCCTCTCGGAGGGGGCATCGGGAAAAGACACAATATTGTCATTCTCCAGGGTAACGCCTTTTACTTCAAGAAAGGCTCCTTTTTCATGCTCTTTTGTTTTCACAAAAAAATCAAACCTGGAGTTACCATAGGTAAATTCCGGTTTGATTTCTTCTATGTCACGCAAAAGAAGCCCCTGCTGCAGGGCTTCTTTTACCACTGCATTGGGAGCCTGTGAGTCCATATTAATGATTCTCTTTTCTTTTACGGCTGCGATTAAATCGTATCTGGTTTTTCTCTCCCCGCCTTCTTCGTCTGCCAGATAGACTGTTGCCCCTTCCGGCAACAGCTCCTTACATCTTCCGGTATTCTTAACATGTACGGTTTCTTCTTTTTCCCCTATCCATACTTTTGCGACAAACCTGTTAGGCCGCTCTTTAAAAATTCCCTGCACTACTTTTTCATACTTCATAAAAATCCTCTTTTTTTACCGCTGCATCATCCTGCCGCATTCGTATTTTTCTTTTGTCATGAGGCATTCCTTCAACGCAGTATATTTTTCCTCTAAATCTCCTTCCGGCAGTTCAAAATCAATGACCACTGCCATGGTGATTAACATATGCTCTGTTATCCTGTGATGCACTCCATGTAAGATATTTAATCTTTCCCTGCAGGAATCCGTATCCAGATATGCTTCTAACAAAGGGTCTATTTTTTCATTTTCCTGCACTTTTGTATCTTCCATGGCAGGCTGGACTTTTAATGTCTGCGGCTGCTTTTCTCCGGTTCTTTCCATAGTTATATTTTCCGTTTCATTCAAAACATCCACAATCTGCTCTACAGGTTCAAATCTGTATTTTTGTGTCACATCAGGATATTTCTTATGGTCCACCTCTTCCATAAACATGGACAAAGGTCTGGCATATATCTTAAAATCCCCATACAATGCCTGATAGACAACAAGCTCTTCTTCTGTCTCGGTATGCATGGCAAGTGTGATTATTTTATATAAATTTCCTTTAAAATGTCTGTAAATCTGATTCGGCTTTGGAATCATAAAACCGCTTCCTTTCTTTTTTATCTACTGCTATTTTACTTTAAATTTTTCTCCATGACAAATCCTTTTTTTGACATGTTTCTAAACAGCCTTATTTTTCTTAATAAAAAAACAAAATGCCAGGTAACTGTTTCTGTGACTCAGCATTTTGTTTTTATAGGTTTATGATTATTTTTTTATTTTAGAAGCATCCGCATCCTCCGCGATGACCATAGGCATCCATGCAATCTTCAGCCGGATTCTTCATACATAAATGAACAGCCGATTTTTTAAAGGTCATGGGTAATGCCAGTATGTTCGGATTTTCTCCCACAAATTTCTTTTTCGCATCTGTCAATGCTTCCTCAAAGGTTTCTCTGGTTTTTAATCCCATGCCCCTTGCATATCCCGGCTCTTCTGCTCCTACTATATAAATTGCACTGGTATTCATCTCTGCAATATGACCGCAGGACATCATGGAAAAACCATGGAAAGGATGAAAAGCATTGGTAAATCTGTATTTACGTATATATTCCTCGTTAGTTGCAAAATATTCCCCATAACGATTCATATCCGGCAGTACATTCATATGGTCATGCTGGAACAAATCAT
>CAZDAT010000065.1:0-10585 GCA_964503695.1 uncultured Lachnospiraceae bacterium | reverse complement strand
GAGTAGATCCTCGTACAACAGCAAGACCTGGTGATGCTATCAAGTTTGCATTTGATGTAGATAAGATTCATGTATTTGACAAAGAAACAGAACAGGTTATTACAAATTAACTGAATATCATTGAGGGGGGTCAGGTTACTGACCCCTTTTATGCTTTTTAATATAATGGAAACGGAGAGAGTTAATGTTATCAAATCAGGTAATTCAGAAGAGTCTGACAGAATTGAATACAATTACAAAAGTGAATTTGGAAATATATGATTTGGAAGGTATAAGAATTGCCGGAACCACCGAGAATCAGGGTGTGGATTCCCACATGGTTCGTATCTTTGCCCAGTCCGCAGCAGAGACGCAGGAGTTTGAAGGCAAACGTTTTATGAAGATACAGGATGATGACAGGGACAGTTATATTCTGGTGGCATCAGGAGAGCAGCAGTTTTTATACCCTGTTGCAAAGATTGCGGTAAGTCAGTTGGAAGCACTGTTAACAGCATATAAAGAGAAATATGATAGAAATAACTTTTTCCAGAATTTAATTCTTGATAATTTATTACTGGTAGATATTTATAATCGTGCAAAAAAACTTCATCTGGAAGTGGAAGCAAGAAGAATTGTTTATTTGATTGAGACAAAGGTGGAGAGTGATTCTGCGGCAAAAGAGCTTCTAAGAAGTCTGTTTTCCAAACAGAATGGAGATTACGTAACCTCTGTGGATGAAAAAAATATTGTGCTGATTAAAAGTCTGCGTAAGGAGAATGAAGAAGAAGAGATTGCACAAACCGCAAGAACCATTGTGGATATGTTGAATACAGAAGCCATGCTCAGTGTAAAAGTATCTTACGGAACCGTAGTCAATGAATTAAAAGAGGTATCAAAATCCTACAAGGAAGCGAAAATGGCGTTGGATGTGGGTAAGATATTCTATGCGGAAAAGAGTATTATCGGTTATGAAAAGCTGGGAATCGGAAGGCTGATTTATCAGCTTCCGGTAAGTCTGTGCCGTATGTTCATGAGTGAGATATTCGGAGAGAATCTGCCGGATAACCTGGATGATGAAACCTTGGTTACCATTCAGAAGTTTTTTGAAAACAGTCTGAATGTTTCTGAAACAGCAAGACAGTTGTATATCCACAGAAATACCCTGGTATACAGGATTGAGAAGCTGCAAAAGGAAACAGGTCTGGATATCCGTAATTTTGACGATGCCCTGACTTTTAAGATTGCGTTAATGGTGGTAAGTTATTTGCAGTATCTGGATAGCGGGGAGTTTTAGGAAAAGTATTAGTCATAATTAGTACAAGTTCATCATAAAATGATTCTATGGGAGGGTTGACCTATGGAATCATTTTTTCGTTATATATCATATGTGGATTATTATAAAAATGGAGAAAAGATAAGGAATGCAGGTTTTTTCCGGTGGAAATTAAGTAACCGGAAGCATTACATGGAAATGCAGTTAAAGGGGATTCCTGTGTCGAATGGAAATTATGATATTCAGGAAAAAAATACCGGAAAGAGAATCGGGAAAATAGTTATTGATAAGGGAATTGGAAGCTTTACCCGGAATTTTGCTGCCCTTTCTGCATCCGGGGAAATGTATCTTGACATTCCTGATGGCAGATTATATTTAAGTGATGTAAAAGGATTTCGCATATTGCTTAAGGAAAAAGAATATCTATGGACACCGGTTGATATCAAAGAAGTAAAGAAAAATATGCGGCCGGAAGAACTGCGGCAAAAAATTAATGAGAATCAGATTTCATCAAAACCTGTGGAAAACAAAGAAGAGTTAAATTCGGTGAATGAAAAGATTGTAATAAAAGAAGAAAAAGATATAAGGTCCGATGATGAGAAAGAAAGAAATACAGATTTAGAAAAAAAAGCAGACAATGAAATGGAAACCATTTTGGAAAATATTTTGATGGAGGAAAAAGAAGAAAAATTGGAAAATCCATTCCAGGAGAGGAAAATAGAGCTGATAGAACCCATACATGAAGATAAGTGGAAAGAGCTTTGTAAAAAATATCCCCTGGTACATCCGTTTGCAAATCAAAGAAATTTTTTATCTGTTAAATTAGAGGACTTTATTATTTTACAGCAGGGATACCAGAAGCTTGCACAGAATAGTTTTCTGCTTCATGGATTTTACAATTATGGACATATGATTTTGGGAAAGCTTTCCGATGAAGAAGAAGCACCGGTCTATATCGGCGTTCCGGGAGTATATTACGAACGTGAAAAACAGGCTGCCCAGATGTTTGGCTTTGCAGGCTTTGAAAGTGCCAAACAGCCGGTGCAGGCAGGAAGTTATGGGTATTATATGATTGAGGTGAAGATATAACGAGAATGGTAAAATGACTAATATAAATTGCTTTACAGATGATAATTTGATATAATGAGCAAGAAAATGTGATGTAAGGGATATGTAGACAAAAAATGGTGACATGTCGCCATTGTTAAGAAAGGAGCATGGAATGTCAGAGGAATTAATGAATACCGCAGATGTGGAGAGTATATTTTGTGATATATCTACGATGATTTATACTGCTAAAAATGAAGTAATGCTGAAAATGAATACATCACTTGTTTTGTTATATTGGAATATTGGAAAGAAGTTATCTGAAGAAGTTTTACGAGGGAAAAAGGCAGAATATGGGAAAAATATTATCGGCGATTTGAGTCACAGATTAACTGTTGAATATGGAAAGGGATTTGATAAATCATCAGTTTTTAAAATGATAAAATTCTATCAGGAATTTTCGGAATATGAAAAAGTGGTGACATTATCACAACAGCTAACCTGGTCTCATTTTGTAGAATTATTACCGATTGATGATGAATTGAAAAGAGATTTTTATGCGGCTATGTGTAAAAATGAAAACTGGTCAGTAAGAACTTTACGTGAGCGAAAAAAATCAATGCTGTATGAGCGTACAGCTATATCTAAATTGCCGGAAAAAACAATAGCAAATGAGATTGCAGACTTAAGAAATGAAAAGAAAATGTCATTAGATATGTTTTATAGAGACCCATATGTGTTAGATTTTCTCGGTTTAAAAGATACATATAGTGAAAAAGATTTAGAAAATGCTATTTTGGCTGAATTGGAAAAATTTATTCTTGAAATGGGTTCTGATTTCGCATTTCTGGCACGGCAAAAACATATTGTATTAGATGGAAAAGATTATTACATGGATTTATTATTTTATCATCGTACATTGAGAAGACTTGTGCTGATAGAATTAAAACTTGGAGAATTTGAACCACGGGATAAGGGACAGACAGAGTTATACCTGCGTTGGTTGGAAAAGTATGAGAAGGCTGAGGGAGAAGAAAGTCCGGTGGCATTGATTTTATGCGCGGAAAAATCGCAAGAGACAATTGAATTATTAGAATTGGATCATGGAAGTATTCATGTAGGACAGTATTTAACCAAAATGCCACCTAAAGAGTTGTTAGAGAAGAAACTGATGTTGGCAATTGCTAATGCAAAAGAGCAGTTAGAACAAAGAAAAGAATAAAAATAGTACAAGTTAATCATAAAAGATTCTACAGGGAAAGAAAATAAGTATTTATAAGATTAAGATAAAATCTAACCATATCCTACTCAATTCCCCGCAAGGAAGCCAGTGGTAATTTCGTTGCAACAACAGATAAGTAGTGCCTTAAAGTATCTGTGTCACAGGAGGAAAGTCCGGTGGTGAGAATATTGCCGCTGTCTTTGAAGGATTGAATGAAGTAGGGGCTTTTTGCAGATAACATTTCGGTGATTTCATAAAAATCCTGCTTACAATGCAATTCTTTTACAACCGTAGTACGAAATTCGTAGTCGATTTTGGAAGATTCAATTATGGAAATTGATTCCTTTATCAGGTCTATATCAAGGTTCGGGATTCCGGCAACAGCAGCATAATGGGAATAACCGGATTTGATGTCCATGGCAATGGAATCAAGCAGGTTATCATGAAGCAGTTGAAGAAGAATTTCAGGGCGGTAACCATTGGTATCTAATTTAATTTTGTAGCCTAAATCCCGTACTTTAAGGATAAAATCGGCAAGGTCGGGCTGCAGGGTGGGCTCGCCTCCGGTAATGCAGATTCCGGAAAGAATCTTTTTTCTCTTCTTTAAAAAAGAAAAGATTTCTTCCTCGGATATAAGCATATCCGTATTTGGATATGTAAGCAAATCTGCATTATGACAAAAAGGACATCTGAAATTACAGCCGCCGGTAAAAATAGTGGCGGCTACCTGCCCCGGATAATCTAAAAGTGTTGTTTTCTGATAACCATATATTTTCATTGGATTTCCCCATTTTCTATATATTATTAGGTAATTGCGAAGCTCAAATTAAAGATATATAATGATAAAAGCTTTGACAGCTTATCATTCTAAGTATAATATGAAGAAAGAAAAAGTGCAAAGATACTTTTTAATACGAATTTTATATAAATATAAATGATTGTATACTATCAGAGGGATTTAGGAAAAAACAATATTCAGACAGTTCATGGGTGAGATAAGATGGAACAGCATATTAAATACATGAAAGAAGCCTTGAAACAGGCAAAAAAAGCATATGCTTTGGGAGAGGTTCCCATAGGCTGTGTAATTGTATATGGGGAGAAGATTATTGCCAGAGGCTATAATCGCAGAAATACGGATAAAAATACGCTGGCTCATGCGGAGATTACGGCAATTAACAGGGCAAGTAAAAAAATCGGGGACTGGCGTCTGGAGGATTGTACGCTATACGTAACTCTGGAACCCTGTCAGATGTGTGCAGGTGCCATTGTCCAATCCAGAATTACGAATGTGGTTATGGGATGCATGAATCCGAAAGCCGGATGCGGAGGAAGCATTTTAAATATATTGGAAATGTCTCAGTTTAATCATCAGGTAAATGTGACACGTGGTATTATGGAAGAGGAATGCAGTGCCATCCTGCAGAAATTTTTTAAAGAACTGCGTATTCGGAATCGTGAAGAAAAGGCAGCCCGAAAATTAGAAAAAGAGAAGGAAATCGGGATATTGACAAAGCCTTAGTTTCCCTGTATACTAACAACGTGTTTTAAGAATAAGTGAGACAAATATCCTGTATAGGATGGAGCTTATATAGCCGCCCCTGATAAGTGGCGATGAAGTTTGGGTCTTACGCAATAGGAATCTACGAATCTGGTCAGGGCAGGAATGCAGCAGCCATAAGAAGAATCTCCTATGTGCCGTAAGGGTGCCTGGCGGAGTTAACTGTCAGGGTAACGTGTATAAGCTCTATCGTATACAGGATTTTTTGTAACAGTCCGGTTTGTGAAAGACTGTATTATTACGAATTTTTGAAGGATGAAAGAATAAAACATGGAAGAAAACGGATGTACTCTTTGTCCCAGAAATTGTCATGTGGACAGAGAGGAAGAAAAAACAGGTTACTGTGGACAAAACAATAAAATATATGTGGCAAGGGCATCGCTTCATATGTGGGAAGAACCCTGTATAAGCGGGGAAGAGGGGTCCGGCACTGTATTTTTTTGCGGATGTAATTTGCGTTGTATTTATTGTCAGAATCATCAGATTGCACTTGGTAAAGAAAAAAATGGCAAAAAAACAGGGAAAGAAATCAGTATTTTAAGATTAAAGGAAATTTTTCTGAATCTTCAGGAAATGGGGGCAAACAATATAAATCTGGTAACTGGAACCCACTATATTCCCCAGATTGCCGTTGCCTTGATACTGGCAAAAGCAGAGGGCTTAAGTATACCTGTGGTATATAATACCGGTGGTTATGAGAAAGCAGAATCACTTCGCCTGCTGGAGGGACTGGTGGATATATATTTACCGGATATGAAATATGTATCCAGTGTACTTTCAAAGGAGTATTCTCATGCCGAGGATTATTTTGAAGTGGCAGCCAGAGCCCTGGAAGAAATGGTAAGGCAGGTGGGGGAACCTCTCTTTGATAAAAGAGGTTACATGACAAAAGGGGTAATCGTAAGGCATCTGGTACTTCCGGGAAGTACGAAAGATTCCATGGCGGTACTGGAATTTTTGTGGAATACCTATGGAAACCGGATTTATGTCAGTATCATGAATCAGTATACACCCATGGAACAAATAAAAAACCATCCGCTGCTTAAACGAAAAATTACAAACCGGGAATATGAAAAGGTTGTAAATTATTGTCTAAGCCTGGGATGGGAAAATGCATTTATTCAGGAAGGAGAAACTGCCAAAGACAGCTTTATTCCTGATTTTAATGCTGCAGGGGTATGACTATTCTTCTTCCTTACTGCCTATAAAAGCAAGTGCAGATACTACAGAAGATACCACAGAAACTACCACTGCAAATAGGATAATGAGCAAACCGCCGCCTAATAAAAGAAACATTCCTGACATAGTTTAAAACCTTCTTTCTTTATAATTTGTAGATATTCAAAATTTATATAACATATTCATACTTAAGATAAGAAAACAGAATATGAATCATAAGCTTATTTTAGTTTAGGGCAAATTCCGGAATGTGTCAAGATGGTCGTGGGGTACATTTATATAACTCGGCTTTCTTTGAAAAAATGTATCAAGAAACCATTTTAGTGTTTTAAGCTATCACGTCAAATAAATGTAAGAGGGAGTATTTACAAGAAAAAACGCGATAATTTTATATTAAAAAGAGAGGACAGGGAAAATGAAAGAAATTAAGAACATTATTTTTGATATGGGAAGAGTGCTGCTGCAATTTGACCCACACGTATCTTTGGATGCATATTGTGAAAATGAGGAAGATAAATCCATTATTTATAAAGAACTATTTAAAGGTCCTGAATGGATTATGGGAGACGAAGGAAAGATTACCAATGGACAAAGATTTCTATTAGTAAAAGAAAGAGTACCAGAGAGACTGCATCAGACATTAAAGCTGGTGGTAGAGAATTGGGAAATGTGCATGAAGCCTGTGGAGGGTGCAATGGAGTTTTATTCACTGGTAAAGGAAAACGGCTATCATACCTTTGTATTGTCCAATGCCTGCAACCGTTTTTATGGTTATTTTCCAAGGTTTTACGACATGAAATCCTTTGATGGAGTGGTGGTGTCTTCTGACGTGAAAATGATAAAACCAAATCCTGCCATCTATGAATATATTTTAACAACATATCACCTGAATCCTTCGGAATGTCTTTTTATTGATGATATGGAAGAAAATGTTGAGGCGGCAGGGAAAGCCGGAATAAACGGATTTGTTTTCCAAAATAATTACGAAGATATTAAAGCGATGTTGAAGCTATAATCCTTAAAATAGAATATCTGCATCCACGGGCTGATAAATTTTAAAGTATAATTGATAGCTGAAAATCTTCTTTTTGTTAGTATAAATGAGAAAAAAGTAAGAGACATCAAATAATTAAACAAAAATATGGAGGCTGTCGCATTAAGATTTCCAAAAGTTAATTCTTTTAATGTGACAGCCTCCGTTTAAATAGAAACCAGTATCTGGGAAACCGTTAGACTACAGTTCCTCTACATCGGCACGCAATACATTGGTCATTTCCTTTACATCAGAGGTTTTTGCGGATATTTCTTCCGTATTGGCTGCGATGGCAGTTACCTGGTCGTTCATCTGATTCATGTTTTCCACAAGATTTTTTATATCGTTAATACTTTCATTAATCTTGGGAAGAATGGCTTCTGCCTGTATATCGTTTTGCAAAAGAAGGTCTTTTGTGGAATCTGAAAGATGACGAATCTCTTCGGCAACTACAGCAAATCCCCGGCCATGTTCTCCTGCACGTGCGGCTTCAATGGAAGCATTTAAGGAAAGCAGGTTTGTCTGTCCTGCAATGCTTGAAATATCTTCGTTGCTTTTCTTGTATACCTTAATGAAATCAGACATGGTGGCAATGGAAACATTCAGTGCTTCACACAAATCAACGATTTCTTTAATGTACTGGGCAAGCTGGGTGGCTTCATAGGCAGACATTTCATTTGCATTATTCAATTCTTCGATATTTTCGCTTAAGGTAACAAATCTTTCCGTAATATCTTCTAATTTTTTCATATGAAGCTTGTGTTCTTCCTGCTCCTGTCTATGGAGTTCGGCAAGCATATTAGTCTCTTCTTCTGCCACGCTTCTTATGTAATAGACACAGTTCTCTTTAATGTTTACGTCATTGTAGATGGCTTTTACCATGTTCTTACAGGTAGTATAACCACAGCATTCGCAGTCTCGGGTCTGTTCTTCATAAGTATCTTTTTTAAGCTCTGCAAAAAGCTGGGCTTCTTCTCTTGCGGTAGGCTCTTTTATCTCCACTTTACGATTGGTATATTTACGCATAAAGTCTTCAATTTTTAAATCGGAAAAGGCTTTCATCAGATTCTCAAGACGTTTTTTGGGCGGCAGGGAATCTGTCCAGGGACTTTTATCCTTATTTTTTCTGCCAAAAACAGAAGCTTCGGAAGCCTTGGTAAGCTTTGAAGTTCTCATTTTGGACAAAGTGAGCATCACATCGTCTGTGTTCCGGGAGGGTTCCGTTGCGGTTCCATAAATACATCCCTTGGCACAGTTTAAGATATCCACCATGAAGGGAAGCTCTTTGCCTGCCTGAATCCGTTTGGCATAATCGTGCAGATAATGATAAGCTTCCTGTTCTCCTTCCACCTGGCGGACAACAACTTCTTTGCCTAAGAAAAATTCGACATTTTCACGTAATCCGCCGGGCATGGGATAGAGAGAACCAAGACCGTATTCCAGTTCATCGGTATAGGGTTCACATTTTTCAAATTCATGACCGATTTTTTTCATTAATTTTTCAAAGGTTACATTATAAGAAATATATCCGGCACAGTTGGAATCTGTGATTTCAATTTTTTTGGCAATACATGGACTGATAAAAGCAATCTGGTCGGTAACATTCATGTATTTTTTCATATAAATTGCGGTACACATCATAGGACTATGAATAGGTACTAATTTTGAAATCAGTTCAGGAATGTATTTTTCTATATAGTTTACCACCGCGGGACAGGGCTGGGAAATACCGCCTAAAAAGTTGTGCTCTGTAATATATTTTAAATAGCCCCATGTGGTAATGTCGGCACCAAAGGACACACTGCATATATGATTTACTCCCTTTTTCTTCAGATATCCCAATATCCGTTGATATTCCCTCGGATAATTTGCAAGGAAAGCCGGTGCCAAAATGACAGAAATCTTTTTGCCGGCAGCTAAATCAGTAAAAAATAAGTCTGTATCATCATTGTAGTCTCTGGATTCATGGGGACAGGCATCGAAGCAGGCACCGCAGGCAATGCACTTGTCAGTATCTACTGTGACCTTTCCTGCTTCGGTCGCAATATTAGCGGTCAAAACCGGACATTCACGTACGCATTTATTGCATCCGGTACAGGAATCTTTAGTGTAAATCAGTTCCATTCAGGTTCTCCTTTGTTTATTTTATAAATAGTTTTTATTAACTATTATAGCACTAATGAAAAACGTTTTCTATTTTTATAAAGATTAAATTTTTATAAAATTTATTGCGGTTTATTCTGGGAAGTTTAAAAAAGTCAGATGTATGATAAATATTTTCTCGAAAAAACAATTGATAAATGCTTTTCCGATAAATATTGCGATATGATTGGTTTACATAATTTTAGTGAAATCTGAAAAAAGTTGGAAAAATTTTGACACAATTCTTACAAGCCTTGAATTTACAGGCTTTCCGGGACTTTACTAAAAGTACAAAAAAAGAAAAATGTAACTCCATGTACAGTGAGTTACGTTTTCGGGAAGAAATCATAAGGAAATGCAGGAAATTCAAGGAGGAAAGGGCATGCTTCGTATGTCAGTGAAAAATGAGGAGTATCTGATGATAGGGGATGACATCAAAATCGTGTTTTTGGGAAGTGGTGGAGGACAGACCAGAATCATGATAGAAGCCCCGAAAAACGTGAATATTGTAAGAAGCAGGGCAATAGAAAAACGCATACAGGACCCGGAGCTTTTGGCGAAGCTTCCAAAGTACCATTCGGAAGGCAAAAAAAATGAGAGAAACCGAAAAAAATCTCCGGTGGTAGTTGTGACTAACAAAAATGCGTAAATACGGTAAAAAACCGAAATCCTAGGTACGGTTTTTACATATAGCCGATTAAAAACGGCAAAAAGCAGACTTTACAAAAGTGAAAATCGCGGTCACGAAGAAAAAAGTCTGACAATTAGAAAAATGGGGATTTTTCTCATTTTAAAACAGGGGAAAATGACAAAGAATTATGTAAACCAAAGTTGCTAGATTCCGTTTAATAGAATATGTGCCAAAAAGTGATAACTCTGGAATGGAGCTTGAAGTGTATAGGCAGAGATGTATCTGTGTAATACAAATGTATGTTACAGGTTCTGAGGCTAAAGAAAAGGCAGTCTGTTTTTCCCAAAACAATCCCGGCAAAGCCGGATTGTAAAAACATACGTGTGCTTTGAGCACATACTTGCAAGAGTGCTTTAAAAGTGCCGTACAAGACAACAATAACAACGGTAATGCCAAAGCAACAAACAGGGGCATGGATGCCCCTGAAAACAACAAATTAATTTTTTTTAAACAGATAG
>CAZDAT010000064.1:0-10641 GCA_964503695.1 uncultured Lachnospiraceae bacterium | reverse complement strand
GATCATTTCCGGAATACCATGATTGATTTCCGGGTCAATATGATAAGGGCGGCCTGTCAGGACAATTCCATTTTCCCCATTTTCATTTAACAGGGTAAGCAGTCGTTTTCCTTCCGTTTTAATATCCTGTTTTGCCTTCAGCTGTTCCTGCCATGCTTCTTTTACCGCATTTTTTACTTCCTTTGCCGGAATCTTCCATTCTTCTTCACAGACCTTTATCATACGTTCTGCCACCGTAGCTTCACTGGTAAAGGCAATAAAGGGCCGCAGATACCGGACTTCTTTGTTGGTCACAGCTTCCACATTATTTTTCAGATTTTCGGAATAAGATACTACAATGGGGCAGTTATAATGGTTCTGTGCTCCCTCTACTTCCTGCCGTTCATAAAAGACACAGGGATGGAAGATGGTTTTCACACCATTTTTTATCAGCCATTCCACATGGCCATGAGCCAGCTTTGCCGGATAGCATTCTGATTCGGAAGGAATGGATTCCATTCCCATTTCGTAAATCTTTCTGCTTGCAAAAGGAGACAGCTCCACCCGAAATCCCAGTTTTTTCCAAAAAACTGCCCAGAAAGGGTAATTTTCATAAATATTTAGAACTCTCGGAATTCCAATGGTTCCCCTCCATGCTTTTTCTTTTTCCAGAGGTTCGTAGCCAAAAATACGGTTTCTCTTATATTCCACCATATTGGGGGCTTTGTTTGTGATTTTTTCTCCAAGTCCCCTTTCACAGCGGTTACCGCTGATGTGACGACGGTTTCCGGAAAACGTATTTATGGTCAGCATACACTGGTTTTCACAGCCCTTACATCTTACTGTCCTGGAGGAATATTCTAACGCAAGCATTTGCTCTAAGGAAAGCATGGTGCCTGTTTTTCCGTCATAATGCTTTCTTGCCAGAAGTGCCGCACCAAAGGCTCCCATGATGCCGGAAATATCGGGACAGATAACCGAAACTCCTGTGATTTTTTCAAATGCCCGGAGAACACCATGGTTATAAAACGTTCCTCCCTGTACCACAATATGTTCTCCCAGTTCCTTGGCATTTCCCAGCTTGATAACCTTAAACAGGGCATTTTTAATTACCGAATAGGCAAGACCGGCGGAAATGTCCGCTACTCCGGCTCCCTCTTTCTGTGCCTGCTTTACATTGGAGTTCATAAACACCGTACATCTGGTTCCCAAATCCACCGGATTTCTGGCAAATAAGGATTCTCTGGCAAATTCCGGTGCCGTATATCCTAAAGAAACGGCAAAATTTTCAATAAAAGAACCGCACCCTGAAGAGCACGCCTCATTCAGCATGATATTGTCTACCACACCATTCTCCAGACGGATGCATTTCATGTCCTGTCCGCCAATGTCCAGAACGCAGTCTACCTTTGGTTCAAAGAAGGAAGCCGCTTCACAGTGGGCTATGGTTTCCACTTCCCCCTCTTCCAGGGAAAACGCACTTTTTAAGAGATTTTCCCCATATCCGGTAGAGCATCCCCTGACAATCCTTGCCGTTTCCGGTATCTGTTCCTGTAACAGCCGGATTCCGTTTTTGGCGGCTTCTATGGGATTTCCCTGATTGTTGGTATAGTAGGAAAACAAAAGCTCTCCTTTTTCTCCAATGAGAGCCATTTTGGTGGTGGTGCTTCCTGCATCGATTCCCAAAAAGCAGTTTCCCCGATAAGTGCTTAAATCGGCTCTTTCTACTTTATTTTTTTCGTGTCTGACGCAAAACTTCTCATATTCTGCCTCATTGAAAAACAAAGGCTCCAGCCGTTTGATTTCAAAGTGCATGAAAATTCCCTTATCCAGGGTCTCTATCAGACTTTTTAACTGCATGGGCTGCATATCGCCGGCATCCAAGGCTGCACCCAGAGCCGCAAACAGGTGGGAATTTTCAGAGTCCACGATATTTTCCCCAGTCAGCTTCAATGTTCTTATGAAAGCATTTTTCAGCTCCGGCAGGAAATGTAAGGGACCTCCCAAAAATGCCACGCATCCCCGGATAGGTCTTCCGCAGGCAAGACCGGAGATGGTCTGGTTGACAACCGCCTGAAAAATGGAGGCTGCCAGGTCTGCCCTGCTGGCTCCGTCGTTAATCAGGGGCTGAATGTCGGATTTGGCAAATACACCGCATCTTGCCGCAATCGGGTATATCTGTGTGTAGTTTGCGGCTTCTTCATTCAGTCCCCTGGCATCGGTCTGTAAAAGTGCCGCCATCTGGTCAATAAACGACCCTGTACCTCCGGCACAGACCCCGTTCATTCTTTCGTCAAGTCCGCCCTTAAAATATATAATCTTGGCATCCTCTCCTCCCAGCTCTATGGCAACATCGGTCTGGGGTGCCTGATGCTTCAGTGCTCCTGCTACCGCAGAAACTTCCTGTATAAATTCGATTCCCAGTGCTTTTCCAAGACTCATGGAACCGGAACCGGTAATCTTTATTTTTAAGCTGCAGGCTCCAAGAAGCTTATAAGCCTGCTGCAGCATTGTTGTCAGTGTTTCCTGTATATGTGCCCCATGCCGCATATATTCTCCATACAGCATTTCATCCCTGTCATTCAGAATCACCATTTTAATGGTAGTGGAGCCGATATCTATCCCAGCTCTGTATGTATTCATAATTTCTCCTTCCGTATAACAACTTCCTATTTTACCATCCGATTATCATACAAAAACAATCTAAACTGAAACGAAACTTTTTTTAATTTAAGCATATTTTTTTAAGTTCCACAATAAAAGAAACCATTCCCCCGCCACATTCTGCAAAAACCCTTCCTCTGTGCAGCTCCACCACACGTTTTACAATGGCAAGTCCAATGCCGTTTCCTTCCCCGGAACGGGATTCGTCTGCCTGGTAAAATTTATGAAACAATTTTTCTTTGATTCCTTCCGGAAATTCCTTACCGGGATTGGATATGGTAATTTGATAATAATCATCTTTTTCCTTTATTTGTATCACTATCTTTTCCCCCGCAGGAGAAAATTTCACGGCATTATCGATAAGATTAATCCATACTTCCTTTAATAATTTTTCATCTGCTTTTATTTCATATTCCCCAAAATCCAGCTCCCATTCCAGTTCCTTCTTACTCCATTTTTCTTCCAGAAGCAGAATGCAGGAGCGTATCTGCTCCGACAGGTTAAACTTAAGAGTATTGGTAAGAATGGTCTGATTTTCCACCTTTGTCATATTCAGAACATTATTGGCAAGGGTAGATAATCTCTTTGCCTCTTCTTCAATAATGGTAAGGTATTCGGTCTGCTGTTCCCTGGAAAGATTTCCTTTTTTTAAGATTCTGGCAAAGCCCGCAATGGAAACAATGGGGGTTTTAAATTCATGGGACAGATTATTGATAAAATCCATCCTGAGCATTTCCGTCTTTTCCAGCTCCTCTGCCATCTGGTTAAAGCTTTTTGTAATTTCCTGAATGGTGGGATGCATACTGATAGGTTTTCCATAGCTTAAACGTGCCGAATAATCCCCGGATGCCAGCCGGTTCATGCGGTTGATAATACGGTTCACATAAATCAGGGCTTTTTTACTTAAAAACAGGGCAATCACAACTCCCACACCCACATTAATTAATAGCATAAACGTCAGTGCCGCCATCTGCCTTGGAAAAATCGGGAGATTGGGAAGCTTGTCCGGTATCACGTTTTTGGAAATAAAATAGGCAGATACCAGAAATGCAATCAGGGTCGCTATCAGCATTACCAGTACAATTCCTGCCGTAACCAGTATGGTCAGTGCCCTTCTTCCCTTTTTTTCATCTTTTCCATTCATACCTTTTTTACCGCCTTATATCCCAGTCCCCGGACCGATTCGATTTCAAATTCTTCCCAGTCTTCAAATTTCTTCCGCAGTCTTCCGATATGTACCGTTACGGTTTCCCATCCGGTACCGCTGTTTACACCCCAGATTTCATCCATAAGCTGAATGCGGGTAAATATTTTTCCGGGATAGCTTAACAGCTTATATAATAGAAGAAACTCTTTCTGTGGAAGCTCAACCACTTCCCCTTTTCTGGAGACAGAAAAAGAGTCATAGTCCAGTACCACGTCACCGATTTCCATTTTGTGTTCATTGATAATTTTGGCTCTTCTTAAAAGTGCCTTGATGCGAAGTATCATCTCTTCCTCATCGATGGGTTTTGCCATATAATCATCTGTTCCCACCAGAAAGCCTTTCTTTTTATCCTCCGGGAGATGCTTTGCCGACACCATCAGAATGGGCAGGTTATTATCTGTTTCCCGAAGCACTCTGGTAAATTCATAACCGTCCATTTCCGGCATCATGACATCCAGTACCACCAAATCAATGTGGTGCTTATCCATAAGTGCCATTGCCTCCAGACCATTGGCTGCCGTCAGCACCGTATAATTTTCATTTTCCAGAATTGTCTGAAATAACAGACGGGTATTTTTATCATCATCTACTACTAAAATCTGAAACATCTGTTTTCTCCATTTTATTTCTTAGTTTCCGGTTTTTTTAAAATATCCAGTGTATGAGCTCCTGCCCCGATTAAATCGGCTCTTTCACAGGTTGCCATCTGATACTCTGTAAAATAAGCAAACTCTTCCTCTGATAACTGGTTTAAAAAGGTACGCATATAGTTTGCAGGTCCATCCGGGGACAGGATTTTAATACGCTTCAGTCCTGTCGCTTCCACCAGTGCATTAATATCTTCTATCCTCATATAATCGTACAGGTTTTCTGTTTTGGAAATGGTGTGAAAATCCTTTGTCAGCCGTTTTTCTTTGATGCATTCCCCGATATGCCGTTCCTTAAATGCATAGGTAAGCACGCCGTACTCATTCATACAGTACGCCACAAGTATCACGCCCTCCGGTTTTGTCACCCGTTTTGCTTCGTTTAAGGCTTTTATTTTATCTTCTGTCTCAAACAAATGATACATGGGTCCAAAAAGCAGGGTCACATCAAAGGTATTGTCCGAAAGTTTCTTCAGATTCAGGGCATTTCCCTGCATTGCCTTTACTGTGCTGTTTTTGGATTTTAAGATGCCAAGATTATATTTTACCAGTTCCACTGCCGTTACATCGTAGCCTTCTTCGGAAAGGGGCACCGCATATCTTCCGGTTCCGGCACCGATATCCAGTATCTTTATCTGTTCTTTTTGTCTGTTCTGCGGAAGGTATTCATGGATATATTTCATGGAGACCTTAAATTCCACCTGACCATGGCGGGAATTTAAACGCTTTTCTTCATTAAATTTATTATAATAACGAACTAATTCCTCTGTACCTTTCATGCCCTCTTCCTTTCCGGTTAATGCAAGGCTTGGTGTGTCTTATATTTTTAATTTAATTTTAACTTCTATTCTGAAAGCACGCTTTCGCTGCCGACATCTGACAACGGTACATAAGTGCCTAAAAAACAGGCACTAAGTACCGGTCGATGCCGAAGCACTTTCATAACAGAAGTTAAAATTACACAGTAAAATATAATTCATTCCAAGCTTTGTATTTTTTATATGCCACTAATTTAGCATTTTTGTCTTTATTTGTAAATAAAGTTAAGTAATATATCTGATACACATGATTGCCATAAAGACACGGTGACCTTTTTAAGGTATCACGAAAAAACAGCATTCCATACAATCGAAATTCAACCTGTACAAAATGCTGTTTTTTCTTTTATTTTTGTGGAAACTTGGAATTAAGCTATTTTAAAACTATTTTATTTACGGCTTCCATCAAATCTATGACATCCGAACGGGATACCAGGGAAGTCGGAGTGCCGTCAATTACGGCAAGGCAGTTATTGGCATCATAACGATACAGGCTTACCGAAATAACAGGGTTATTTTCCAGATTTAAAGTCGCCGTAAAGCTGATTTCTTCTTTATCAGATGGCTTTTCATCAGTAAAGCTGTCGGCTGTTATATATTCCATGGCATTTTCAACTAAACTAAAGTCTGTTTCCTCATCTTCGTAGTACCATACCTTATCCTCGTCTTCGCCCTCCGCAGTAAATGTATATTCACCTCCATCCATGGTAACCTTCATGGAACTGATATCCTCAAAAGCTGCGGCAAGCACTTCTTTATGGCGGAAATCATTGTAAGTTACCTCTGACAGATTTTTATAATTTAGAGAGCTAATCTGATAGATAATCTTGGAATCACCTACCCTTGCATAGGCGGGTACTTCATATTCTGCCTCTTCGTCTTCACTCTGTCGTGCTTCTTCTATTTCTTCTTTATTTTTACCAATGGAAAGGACAAAGGTATCGGTATCTTCTTCCCCATTTTCTTTCTCATAGGTATAATCAACATTTATCGTAAGTGCAGGTTCATTAAGACCATATTCCTGTAATTCTTCCTCGGTCACATCATAGGTGACATAGTCAGACAAATCCAGATTCCGGATGGTACTCAAATATTCATTTACCAGGGAAGTATCCAGCGGTTTTCCTTCTTTAAAATAGACATCTTCTTCAAGATAGGTATTTTTGCCTTCTTCGCCATACTCTATCTCATAGTTTTCCATTCCCTCAAACCGGATGGCTTCTGCCTCATAAAAATCCGGTATATCATCATATTGAAGGATGTCGTCTATCGTAATATCATACACTTCCAGGGGGTCATTTTCTACCAGATACACATTATCGTCTCCCATGGACACATAACGTTTTTCATCCATGGTACTGTAATTTCCCAGTTTAACGACATATTCCCGGCTGTCCACACGATTTTCATCACTGTCTTCTTCTTCATTTTTTACAGTTATGTGTATGGTGCATACAGGTTTATCCAGTCCGTACTGGCTTTCATCTTCTACTTCTTCTATTTTAAAGGAGACACCAAATTCATGGAAAATTTCCAGCAGGTCTTCTATTTTTTCCTCATTTACAGGGAAGTTCTCATCTTCATCATAAAGCCATACCTCTTCCTTATGAAAAGAAAGACTTCCATCCTCATATTCCCAGGACAGTGCCGTAACATCTTCCGGATTCAGGGAAAGAATAATCTCTTCGCTATTCTTTATTTTCTCTTTTCTTTCTTCATACCGGCTGACCACAATTGCGGCAGCACAGACGAATATCAGGATTCCTAAAAGGACATAAATTCTTTGAAGCTTAGATTTGCTCATTTCGTCTCTTTCTCCTTTCCGTAACCACTTTTATCCCTGCCAGTACAAATGCTAACGGCAGGATGCCAATCATCACTGTTTTTAACAAGGAAGATGCGGTATCACTGATGGTCAGATAATTATAACCAAGAGATTTACTTCTGATTGCCACAGCTTCACTTTCCCCTATCAGGGAGGATAATGCATTCATGCCAAAATCCAGATTGGCTCCGGAAGAATAGGCATTGTACATCTCATCCAGGAAATAGGAGGATGCCACCCATACAATCTGACCACCGCTTTCATCTTCTGCCAGAACAGCCAGGGAAAATGGTCCTTTCTCATCCTCTTCTTCTCTTTCATAGGTCGTAAGTCCATAGCCTGCCGCTTTGCTGTATGCAGTCTGTGAGGTACTTAAAAGCTCGGTAATACTTCCTTTTCCGGTGTCATCCATCAAAAGTCCCTGTGCCAGCGGCATAATCACATAATAATTGGCTTCCGTCAAGGGCTTTGTTATGTCATGCTCCATGATTTGGGGCAGACAGATATAAGGTGCCCCAAAGGCATAATAATTCCGGTCCTCTTCTACCACAATGCCTTCTGCCATGGTGACTCCATAGTCTCCGATAACCGCGGACAGATTTTCCAGTTTTCCTTCTTCCACAGGACCTGCAAATACCAGAAGCTTTCCTCCATCTGCCACATAATCCTTTAACATCTGTGCTTCTTTATCGGAGATATCGCTTTCCGGTGCATAAATTAACACGCAGTCGGCATCCTCCGGTATGTTATCTGCGTTTAAAAGGGAAAAGGAAGCAGTTTCCATGTTTTCCTTTTCTATCTGGTCTAAAAACGTACTGGGAAGCTCGGCTTCTCCATGTCCTTCCAATACATACACTTTCGGAAGCTTCTCACTTACAACATAATCAATGGCTGAGGTAATGGCACCTTCCCCATCGAAGGAATAACTCTGGGAATAGGTCGTATAATCCACATCGGTCAGGTACAAATCATCATAACCGATATAACGGCTCTTTTCCCCGCATTCCACAATCAGACTATTATTATATACAGTTTCGTCTGTATACTGGGAAGCAAAAGTCGGATAGGTATCCGGATTTTTCTTTACCACACTGATATGTTCTGACAGACTGTCATACTTTGCCAGAAGATTCTCAATAATATCATCCTCCATATCTGCCTGCACAATCCAGTAAATGGTAACATCCTCTTCCAAGGCATTTACCACAACCTTGGTATTGCTGGTAATGGAATACAGCTTTGCAGAGCTGATATCCAGCTTGGTAATACTCTCCGGCAGCATGGAAACGACCACATTTACTCCAATCAGAATTGCCAGCACAATCACCGTAACCGTAAGAGAATAGCTTCCTCCTTTTAAGGCTATCCGGTGATTCACCTGATTTGTCTCTTGCAATTTCTCTTTTTGGGAAAAGAATTTCATCAGTTATACCTCCTTTTTTCCATGGATTGTACGGACAGGAATAAAAAGAAGATAATCACTGTCACATAAAATACAATGGCGGTAATGTCAAACACACCATTGACAAAATTGTAAAAACGCTCAAACAGGGATAACTGGGACATCAGCTTTGGAAGCATTCCTTCAAACAGGGAATTATCCCAAAGAAAGATTCCGGTAATCCCAAAGATTCCTATTACCGCAATTATATAAGAAAGATTCGTATTTTTGGTCACAAAATGTACCACAAAGGCAAATGCAAGCCATAATACATACATGGCAATCAAAGACCCCATTGCAGTAGATGATACATATTCTGCCAGGGTCACACTATAGTAATTAAATAAGAAAACCGGAATGGCAATCCCTGCCGCAAATCCCTGATTTTCCGTCAGGGAGGAAATAAAGATTCCTATGGAAATCAGGGCTGCTCCCATAAAAAAGAACGCTATGAGGGAACCATAAGAGGTCAGCAGATATACTTCACCAAACTGTGCAAATATCAGCGGGTAAAGGGAAATAACAGCCACAGGCAATAAAAATATAATTAATAACGCCAGATATTTTCCCAGGATAATCTGTGATGTCTCTAAGGGAAGGGCATATAACAGCTGGTCCGTTTTCTGCTTTTTTTCCTCAGAAATCACACGCATGGTCAGAACCGGAACTATGACTACCATGCCGATACAGACAAAGGAAAGTACCAGTTCAAAATTAGCTACTGCCGCCTGTATATTATAAAGCATTGCTCCAATGCCTATAAACAAAAGCAGAAATGCACAAAACAGGTAGGCTGTCAGAGAATGAAAATAATTTCTTAATTCATGTTTTAATATTGCACCCATTATTTTTCCTCCTTTTCTCCAGTTTCCGGTTCTTTTCTCATTACCCGGCCTGCCTCTTCGGCATATATGATTTTTTCTTTACTCTCACCTTCTGTTAATTCAATAAATACATCCTCCAGATTTGCCCTCTTGGAACGCATTTCAAAAATGGGAAGCTTCTTTTGTGCGAAGGCAAAAAATAAATCACAACACAGCTTGCGGGAATCTTCACTTCCTGTTCTTATGGATAACTGTACAGAACCGTCTCCCTGTTCCACGCATTCATATTCAGTAACGCCTGTTATATCATTTAATATTACCTTACATTCTTCCTTAGATGCCAGGGCACCAAGTGTAATTTCACCAGAACCTGTCAATATGGTTTCCAGATTCTTTGGTGTGTCAAAAGCCACCAGCTTTCCCCCGGCAATAATAAGTACCTGTTCACATATATTCTGTACCTCAGACAGAATATGGGAGCTGAAAATTACCGTATGGGTTTCACCAAGGCTTTTTATCAGGTCTCTGATTTCAATAATCTGAATCGGGTCAAGTCCTACCGTAGGTTCATCCAGAATAATGATTTTAGGATTTCCAAGCAGTGCCTGTGCAATTCCCACACGTTGTCTGTAACCTTTGGACAATGCTGATATCAACCGGTGCTTTACCTGGCTTAATCCTGTTTTTTCTATGACTTCCTCTATCTGCCTTTGCAGTTCTTCTCCTTTGATTCCCTTGGCTTCCCCTACAAATTCCAGATATTCAAGGGGAGTTTCGTTTAAGTACAGGGGCGGCTGTTCCGGCAGGTAACCAATCAGCTTCTTGGCTTCTTTTGCTTCTTCCAGGATATCAAATCCGCCAATGCTGATTTTTCCTTCCGTTGCGGAAAGACAGCCTGTCAGAATATTCATGGTCGTGGATTTTCCGGCTCCGTTAGGACCAAGAAAACCATATACATGCCCCTCTTTAATTTCAAAGGACAAATCATCCACTGCCATAAAATTTCCATAGCATTTGGTTAAATGTTCTACTTTAATCATCCAACATTTTCCTTTCTGTTTCTTATTAATTTTCAACTACCTTAATCTATCTGTTTTCATTTTTCAACCAAATGGAGGGAAAGTTCAAAAAAGTTTCACAAAAAAGGCTGCCGCATTAAAATTGAACCATAAAAAAATAGCATTATATGCAAATAAAACTTCATTTCACTACGTTCAAAAGTCGTTTTATTTGTAT
>CAZDAT010000063.1:0-10763 GCA_964503695.1 uncultured Lachnospiraceae bacterium | reverse complement strand
GTCTACATGGGCAATAATCGCTATATTTCTTACATCATCTCTTGTCTGTTTCATAAAATCTCCATTCCGCCTGATAGTGGTTTTTCTTATCAAACTAACACAGTATAGCATTATTTAAAAACGGCTACAATATACAAAGTCATCAGAAAATCTCTTTTTTTCATTTCCTGCATTGGCGAAAACGGCGATGCCTGAAACTTCTATCCTTCCAAAAAATCTATACAATAGTATTACATGACGGGAAAAAATTCTTAAAGTAAGAAGGGAGAACTAAATAATGACAGATAAGATTATGGAAAACAATCAGGTGGTAATCATGGGTACTATTGTAAGTGAATTTAAGTACAGCCATGAAATTTTTGGAGAAGGATTCTATATGGTAGATGTGGAAGTGATGCGTCTGAGTGATTCCTGCGACATTATTCCGCTGATGGTTTCAGAAAGACTGATGGACATTGAACAGGATTTCAGAGGGGTAAAGGTGATGGTGACCGGACAGTTCCGTTCCTATAATCGCCATGAGGAAAAGAAAAACCGGCTGATTCTTTCTGTATTTGCAAGAGAAGTGGAATTTGTAGACAAAATAGAAGAAAGTGCAAAGAGCAATCAGATATATCTTGACGGATTTATTTGTAAAGAACCTATTTACAGGAAAACACCTCTTGGAAGAGAAATCGCGGACCTTTTGATTGCCGTAAACCGCCCTTATGGAAAATCGGATTACATACCCTGTATCTGCTGGGGAAGAAATGCCAGATTTGCCAACAGCTTTGAGGTGGGTACCAGATGTGCCATCTGGGGCAGGATTCAGAGCCGGGAATATATGAAAAAAATATCCGAGGAACAGGCAGAACGCAGGGTTGCCTATGAGGTTTCCGTAAACAAACTGGATCTGGTGGATGAAGAAGTGGAAGTATATATGTCATAAACCCAAGAAAGAAAGGCGAATTTTTAACGGCAGAAACTGTTTCTTAAGTTCTTGGTGTGGGAACTGCAAAAAATGAAAACCTCCCGAAAGAAAAAAACTATAAAAGTTGACATGAAAGTAAGGCAAAGTTTATAATGATTACATACATGTTAAGGAGGAAAAGACCATGGCAGTTTTTACAGGTGCAGGGGTAGCGATTGTTACACCTTTTAAAGAAAATGGAGATGTAAACTACGAAGAGTTTGCTAAACAGATAGAATTACAGATTGCGGGAGGAACAGATGCGATTATTGTCTGCGGTACCACAGGAGAGGCATCGACCTTAAGTCATGAAGAACATCTGGATGTTATCCGGTTTTGTGTAAAGCAGGTAAACGGCAGGATTCCGGTGGTAGCCGGAAGCGGTTCCAACTGTACGGATACCGCGGTATATCTGTCAAAGGAAGCAGAAAAAGCCGGGGCAGATGGGTTACTGGTAGTCACACCTTATTATAATAAGGCAACCCAGCGGGGACTTTATGAACATTTTAAGATTGTGGCAGATGCGGTAAAAATTCCCATTATTTTATATAATATTCCGGGAAGAACGGGAGGCGTGAATATTTTACCCGAAACCATAGTCCGTCTCTGTACGGAGGTTGAGAATATTGTTGGTGTGAAAGATGCAACCGGAAATCTATCCCAGGTAGCAAAGATGATGTCACTTGCAAAAGGAAAGGTAGACTTATATTCCGGAAATGATGACCAGATTGTGCCGATTCTTTCCCTGGGAGGAAAAGGTGTGATTTCCGTATTATCCAATGTGGCACCAAAACAGACCCATGATATCTGTGCCAGATTTTTTGCCGGAGATATCGAGGGCAGCCGTAAAATACAGCTGGATGCCATTGAACTCATTGATGCCCTGTTTTGTGAGGTGAATCCCATTCCGGTGAAAAAAGCAATGAACTTAATGGGATTAAATGCAGGGATTCTTCGCCGCCCGTTGACGGAGATGGAAGAAGAAAATGCAAAGAAACTGGAAAAGGCAATGAGAGGATTTGGGATTTTATGATACGGGCGATTATGCATGGATGCAACGGAAAAATGGGGCAGACAATTGCCGGAATTATTAAGGAAGATACGGAAATTACACTGGTAGCAGGAGTAGACCCTTATACGGGAGTAGAAAATCCGTTCCCGGTTTTTAAAAGTATTAAGGAATGTGATGTAAAAGCAGATGTAATCATTGATTTTGCGGCTGCATCCGCAGTGGATGATTTACTGGAGGTCTGTGTAGAAAAACAGATTCCCTGTGTGATATGCACTACAGGGCTTAGTGACAGACAGCAGGAAAAGATTAAGGAAGCATCGGAGAAGGTTGCAATTTTAAAATCTGCCAATATGTCCCTGGGGATTAATACCCTGTTAAAATTAGTAAAGGAAGCGGCGGCAGTTCTTTCTCCCGCAGGCTTTGACGTGGAAATTGTAGAAAAGCATCATAACCAGAAGGTGGATGCTCCAAGCGGAACGGCACTGGCACTGGCAGATTCCATCAATGAAGAATTTGAGAATCAATATGAATATGTTTATGACAGAAGTACAAAACGCGAAAAGAGAAGCAGTAAAGAAATCGGAATTTCTGCCATCCGCGGGGGAACCATTGTGGGAGAGCATGATGTGATTTTTGCCGGAGTGGATGAAGTGATTACCTTCTCCCACACGGCTTATTCCAAGGCGGTATTTGGAAAAGGTGCGGTCCAGGCGGCAAAATTCTTGGCAGGAAAGCCGGCAGGCTATTATAATATGAGCCATGTAATCGAAGAAAATTAAAAAAAGAATTGTAATAAAAAAATAAGAGTAAGAATATGTACCGGAGAGTTTCACTTAAAAAAAGAAACCAGCAGTACATATTGTTACTCTTTTTTAAATTCTAAAAAAAGCACGTTTATGGTGCGTTGCCATTGGTGACATCTTTTACGCCATCGCCCACATCTTCAACGGCATTGCCGACACCATCGATAACATCCCCGACAGCATTGCCTGCATCATCCACCACACCGCCAACGACACCGGCACCGTCTCCTGCCACATTCCCGGCATTTTCCTGTGGGTCACCGATGGTTGTGCCGTCAATGGGATTTTCGTTATTTATGGTATCATCCGTTGTCATGTCTTCTTCTACAGTGCTTGTATTATTCTGGTTGTCCTCGGTGGTATTTCCCACCATGTCTTCCTCTGTCTGGTCTGTAGTAGTTCCGCATCCGCAGCCTACCATAAGTCCAAGGGCAACTACAAGAAGCAGCAGAGCAAGTACATTTGCTAAATTTTTCATGTTTTCCTCCATTCTGAAAATGAAAACCGCGATGAAAGCTGTCAGCGGGATTGCATTTTCATTTTAATTATTAATGTTTGAACTGTGAATTGTTCTATGGTTAGTATGGAAGAATTTATATTTTTTATGCAAAAAAATCCTAAAGAAAAATTTAAAAATCAAAAAAGGACTGTTACTCTTATCTGGTAACAGCCCATTCTTGTTTAATACATTAAACTACCTGCTAATTCATACAAAACAAAGAAATTGCTTACTTATATTTATATCGAAAAGGCACATCGGATAATGATTAAAGGGGATTATAAGAAAAATCTTATAATTTAACTACGTTAACCGCCTGAGGTCCTTTTTCTCCGTTGATAACTTCGTATTCTACACTGGCGCCTTCTTCTAAGGTTTTGAAACCTTCCATTTTAAGACCTGAGTAGTGAACGAACACATCGTTACCTGCTTCGTCAGAGATAAAGCCGTAGCCTTTTTGGTTGTTAAACCACTTTACTGTACCTTTGTTCATCGCAAAAGTCCTCCACAAAAATAATGTATTGCCTCAGCAACAGAATTAGAATATCATAGTCTGAAAAAAAAGTAAAGAATGGAAAGCAGATAAAAATTAATCAATCGGTTGACTTTTTTAATTTTTAGGAGAATAATGTAAAAAGATATTAATAATAAGAAGAAAGGGCAGAGAAGTCATGTTAGATATAAGATATGAAAAAACAACCAATCCGAAAAAAATTCCCGGGGAAGATGACCCGTTAACCTTTGGTACGATTTTTACGGACCATATGTTTGTTATGGATTATAATGAAGAAAAAGGATGGCATGAGCCGAGAATTGTGCCTTATGCTCCCATTTCCCTTTATCCGTCAGCAATGGTATTCCACTACGGACAGGAAATGTTTGAAGGCTTAAAAGCATATAAATCTGAAGACGGCAGAACGTTATTATTCCGCCCGGATAAAAACATCGAAAGAGCCAACAATACCAATGAAAGAATCTGTATTCCAAAGATTCCGGCAGAGGATTTTTTACAGGCAATCAAGGCAATCGTAAAAACGGATGAAGCGTGGATTCCTACCAAACCCGGAACCTCCCTTTATATCCGGCCGTTTATTATTGCAACCGACCCCTTCCTGGGGGTAAGACCATCCCATACATATCAGTTCATCATTATCCTGTCTCCGGTAGGGGCTTATTATCCGGAAGGGCTGAATCCTGTGAAAATCTGGATTGAGGATGAATATGTAAGGGCAATCCGGGGAGGGCTTGGAGAAGCCAAAGCAGGTGCCAATTATGTTGCCAGCTTAAAAGCCCAGGTAAAAGCACACGAAGCCGGATATTCCCAGGTTTTGTGGCTAGACGGAGTGGAAAGAAAATATATTGAAGAAGTAGGGGCCATGAACATTTTCTTTAAAATAAATGGAAAAGTAGTAACGCCTATGTTAAACGGCAGTATTTTGCCCGGTGTTACCAGAAGAAGCTGTATTGAGCTTTGTAAAGAATGGGGATATACAGTGGAAGAAAGAAAAATCTCTGCCAGGGAATTGTTTGATGCGGCACAGGATGGTTCTTTGGAGGAAGTATGGGGAACCGGAACCGCGGCAGTCATCTCTCCCGTAGGCCATCTCAGGGAAGGAGACGTGGATGTGCAGATTGGGGATGGCGGAATCGGAGAACTCAGCCAGAGACTGTATGATACCATTACGGGAATCCAGCTTGGAAAGATAAAAGGACCGGAAGGCTGGGTAGTGGAAGTAAATTAAAAAAAGATATGCGATAACCTTTTTGGATTACTGCCGGCAAAAAAACAGCATTTGATACCGATAAAGCAGCTTTAAGTAAAGGCAGGCTTTAAGGGTGAAAATGCTGTTTTTTATTGACATTTTCACTAAAAATGGTGCAGAGCTTTATTTTGCCGGATAGCTTCGCTTTTGTGTGGTAAGACCGCACAGATAATCAAGGCTGACATTATAATATCGGGCAAGCTTAATCAGATGCCTGACCGGCATTTCGTTAGCACCGCGTTCATATCGTGCATACATTGTCTGGGAAGTTCCAAGGATTTCTGCAATTTCCTGCTGGGTTTTATCGGAATCCTCCCTCAAATTTCTTATTCGTGTAACATAATTCATAGATGCCTCTTGTGATTGAGAATTATCTTTATTTTTATAATACGGATAGGAAGAAGTCACAGGCTCGTTTACCGATGCTTTCTGAAATTCTATTTCTATATTATGTGCAAGCTGTGAAGATATTATGCCGGAAGCGGATGCCAAATCCATATTGCACGTGGATGTAAACTTACAAGTAATCTTTTTCATATCAATCATTTTCCTTCAATTTGAAAATAGTCTATCATAGTACATTTTTTTACTAGCTGTTTAGTACATATTTTTACTATGCCATGTGGGTAGATATTTAAAGGTAAATATGGAAAAGCAGAGAATTTTTCTCGGGGGGGGGGTATTGACTTTAGTAAAGATATTTACTAAACTGTTCTAGTAAACATATTTACTAAAATAAAAAAGGAGGAGAGAACAATGAATGTAAAGTTTACAAAAAGAATTTTAAGCACAGCTTTAGCAGCTGCTTTGCTTATGGCTCCCAGCATGGGTGTATTTGCAAGCAGTAATGCGGGAGGAAGCAACAATCCGGGAAGCATATCCGGCAATACCGTACCTGGTTTGGATAATCAGGGAAGCAGCACTGCAGGAAGCACAGCAACAGTAGAGACTTTCAAGCAGGTACAGCCTACCAGCACGGTAGCAGGTGTAAAGAGCACTGTAAACGGTGCATACCTTTTACAAAAAGGAGTGGCTGTAGCAGTTACGACACCATCTGCAAACATTTCACAGGCATTTGGATTAGGCGTGGGAGAAACACCTTATGTAAAAGCCCTGGATATGGATGTTAAGAAAAGTAATCTTGCAAAAGCAAGCTTAGATATGGCAGCAGCCGCTTTTGGCGGAACCAATGTGGGCTATATCCAGATGGAAATCGGCAAAATGACCAATGGGGAATACAGCTTATTGCCTGCAGAAGGTAAAGTAAGCATTTCCTTCAGCATTCCTGCCGCAGCACAGAGTGCAGGTGCAAGATATGCAGTTATCCGTGTCGTAGAAGGCGGTGCATTTACTCTGTTAGAAAATACCAGCACAACTCCGGGAGTTGTCAGCTTTACCACCACAGGCGGAGCAGCAGCTTATGCCATTGTTAAATTCTAATTAGTGGAAAATAAGGCTCATGACTAAAAAAGGAAGCTTTTAGGTTTAAGAATCCGCTTTTTGTCATGGGCCGGATAGTGTCAGCCGTGTTTTAAAGGAAACGATGAAAATGCCAAAGAAATTAAAAACAAGTGATTTGTATACTGCAATTCTTCTTTTGATATTATTTACCATTTACCGGTATGGAATTTCCAGGATTTATGGAATGATTGAATATCCGGATGAGTTTGGTTACTGGTCCAGTGCGGCAGGAGCCTTAGGATGGGACTGGAGTCAGATGGCTTCCAGGGGTTCTTATTATTCTTTTGGTTATAGCCTTATCCTGCTTCCTTTTTTAAAGTTTTGTGAAGATAGCATTACTGCCTATCGGATGGCGGTTATGGTGAACTTCTTATTACAGGCTTGTAGTTTGTTCTTATTAAAAGGAATTTACAGGCGTATCTTCACAAAACAGGTAGAAGGGGAAGAAATGCTTCCCATAGGACTTGCCATGCTTTATCCGGCATGGGGTTTTTATGCCCAGACGACACTGGCAGATTCCCTGCTGATTTTTATGGTAATTCTGATTGGATATTTCTGGGTCAGATTTACCTGTGTCCCCAATTTCGGCTGGGGAATGGCACTGGTGGCAGCACTGATTTACAACTATTCTGTACATATGCGTTCCGCAGGCGTATTGGCAGCAGTTGTAGTCACCCTGCTGTTATGGGCATGGAAAAATAATTCTCATGGAAAAAAGGTTTTCTTCCTTCTGCTTGCCATAATCCTTCTGCTCTTTTTTCTGATGAATCTAAAAGAAATTGTACAGGAATCTGTGTTTTCTTATGCAGGAAAAGAACGTTTAAATACCAATGATTATGGCGGACAGTGGCAGAAGGTAAGCTTTTTATTTTCCCTGGAGGGAATGAAGCAGGCAGTTACTGTCCTGATGGGAAAGGTGCTGTATCTTGGAATTGCAGGTTTTGGATTTGTATTCATGGCAGTCTGCGGGTGCGTGGAGAGTCTGAACGGCTGGCGAAAAAGAAAGGAAGCATCCGGGAAAGAAACCAAAGATGTGAAAGAATGGTTTAGTGTGTTTTTATTGCTGGTAATATTGGGACAACTGGCGGTATGCGTAATTTACACCATTCACAGTGCGGATGCGGACTGGCTGATTTATGGAAGATATCTGGAAGCAGTGGTTCCCCTGGCGGTTTTTACGGGAGCATCTTTTGCTTTACAAAAAAAGAAAAAGGAAAAGCTGTATCTTGAGTTTGGTGCTTTGTATACACTGGCGGCAGGAAGCTGTATCTGTAAAGTATATAAAACGGCGGATTCCTATATCCGTGGAGAACATTCTGTTGCAACAAATTTTCTGATAGGAGATGGCAATGTCAATCCGGTACAGTTCTTTTTAAAGGTCTGGCTGGCAGGAATGCTTGTGATGGCAGCAGGATATCTGGTGATAAAGGGATTTCAAAATAAGAAAATATCGGGGCTTGTATTCGTAAGTACCTGTGCGGTGCTTGCCCTGTGGACCATATCATCCGGCAAAATCTATATTTATGGTGCCAATGCAAATATGGCAAAGGAACAGATTCTTGTAAATGTATTGAAAGAACAGGGGGAAGAGGGAAAAGAGCTCTGTTATCTGGAGGAAGGAAAGCAGGACTGGATTTGTTATGTGCAGATGCAGTTAAGGAAGAAAACATTAGATGTGATTAAGATAGAAGAGCTGGAAAACAAGAATCCCTCAAAGATTGCAGTTGTGGCAGATGGAAATTCGGAATATTTAGAGTATCTGGAAGAAAATTATAACCGGAAGATTGCCGGAAAATTTCATTATGTTTTTTATAGAAAATAAGAAAAAGACGAAGAGAGGAAGGGCATATGAAGCTGATTATACAGATTCCATGCTATAACGAAGCGGAAACGCTGGAAATTGCATTAAATGATTTACCAAAAAAAATAGATGGGATAGATTGCATTGAGTATTTAATCATCAATGACGGAAGCCGGGATAAGACAGTAGAGGTAGCTAAAAAATGGGGCGTACACCATATTGTGAATTTTAAGCAGAACAAGGGACTTGCCAAAGGATTTATGGCAGGACTTGACGGCTGTTTAAAAAATGGGGCAGATATTATTGTCAATACGGATGCGGATAATCAATATTGCGGTGCAGATATCGAAAAGCTGATTCGCCCTATTTTAAATGGGGAAGCAGACATGGTAGTGGGAGCACGACCCATTGATGAAACAGAGCATTTTTCTTTTGTCAAAAAGAAATTACAGCATTTTGGAAGCTGGGTGGTGCGTAAGGCATCCAATACGGATATTCCGGATGCACCAAGCGGTTTCCGGGCTTTTTCCAGAGAAGCAGCCATGCACATCAATGTAGTCAATGATTACACGTATACCCTGGAAACCATTGTGCAGGCAGGAAGGGAAAAGATAGCCATAACCAGTGTGCCCATCCGCACCAATGGGGAGTTAAGACCTTCAAGGCTTTTTAACAGTATCTTAGGCTATGTGAAGAAAAGTATGCTGACCATTATCCGGGCATATATGATGTATAAGCCCTTAAGGTGCTTTACTTTTGTGGCGGTATTTCCGATGGTGGCAGGGCTTCTTATCGGATGCAGGTATCTGTATTTTATCGCGGTGGGAACTTCCGGCGGTCATGTGCAGTCGTTAATTCTTGCCTGTACCCTGATTATTCTGGGTTTTCTTACTCTGGTGGTGGGACTTCTGGCAGATATCCTTGCAGCCAACCGGAAACTGATTGAGGATGCACAGTATCATGTAAGGCGAGGGGAATATGAAAAAATAGGAGATTTTTATAAAAATGGTTTCAAAAAAGAGGTTGTTAGTGACGGCATCGACTTTTCCGCGTTGGGAAGGTGATACGGAGCCAAGATTTGTTTTGGATTTATCAAAGCATATGTTGGAAGAATTTGATGTTACGGTTTTAGTTCCGGCAGCACCGGGAGCTAAGGACAACGAAATTCTGGAAGGTATTAATGTTATCAGATATCATTATTTTCCAATACATAAATGGGAAACTTTATGTTATCCGGGTGCAATAGTTCCAAGAATAAAGGAAAAGAAAGTAAGAGTGTTATTGGTTCCTTTTTTATTTTTATCACTTTGGTTTCATTTATTTAAATTATTGCCACAGTTTGATATAGTGCATGCACACTGGTTGATTCCACAGGGAATTGTACAATCTTTTTTTAAGAAACCATATATTGTAACAGGGCATGGCGGTGATGTGACATCTCTGAATAAAGGAATTTGCAGAAAGTTAAAAATCCGCTGTTTACAAAAAGCCACACATGTAACGGTTGTCTCGAAACCATTGAAAGATATAGTGCAGGAACTGGTGCCTGAATTAGATGTATCAGTAATTTCCATGGGGGTTGATACGAAGAAGTTTGACAGGAAATATTATAAATCTGACTATTTTGGTCAAAACGGAAAGAAAGTTGTGTTATTTGTCGGGAGACTTGCCGAAAAAAAAGGCGTTTGTTATTTGATTGAAGCCATGAAAAATGTAGATGCATTGCTTGTGATTGTGGGCGATGGACCATTAAGAAAAGTGTTAGAGGAACAGGCAAAAGCGTTAGGAGATAAAGTACGATTTTTAGGCTCGAAAACACATGAAGAATTGAAAACAGTGTATGCTTCAGCAGATATTTTTGTTGCACCTTCAATTACAGCAGATAATGGAGATAAGGAAGGGTTAGGCTTGGTGATACTGGAAGCAATGACATCCGGATTGGCTGTGGTAGCAAGTGATTCAGGAGGAATTGCACAGATTGTGGAAAATGGAAAGAATGGAATATTAGTGAAAGAAAAAGATAGCAGGAGTATAACAGGGGCAATAAATAAAATTCTTGAAAATGAAGAATTTGCCAAAACAATAGTGGAAAATTCCAAGAAAAAGATAAAAGAATACGATTATTCCGAGATAGCAGGGAAGTATGCAAAGCTTATTTCGGAACAATTTGACGGCATATGTTGAAAATGTTGATGAGCATTTAGTAAGCGTAAATTATGCAATGCCCATAAACGTTTTTGCATTGTTAGATAAAAAAAGAACCTTGAAAATTACATATTTATACTTTATATCAAAAACTTCTTGCAAAGTGAACAAGATTACGTTATAATGATAAAAAATCGCATCGGTTCAAAGATGCACATTTAACATCGTAACAAGGAATCTGGCTTAAGGTTTTGTCACATTTTAGCAAATGGAAATTTCAAGCAAGTATCCCAAACGAAATATTAGTTATAGGAAAAGCATGGGATACAA
>CAZDAT010000062.1:0-10791 GCA_964503695.1 uncultured Lachnospiraceae bacterium | reverse complement strand
CTTCTGCGATTTCTCTTATCAGTACCTTTATTTCCATGCTGATTTTAAGTATACCGCTGACATTCTTTGTATTGCTTGGAGTAGTGGTGATGTTACTGGTTTCCGGTAAGATTGGCGGAAAAAGTGCCAAGTTTTTCGTGGCACAACAGCAGTCTTTGGGAAAAACCAATGGTTATATTGAAGAAATGATGGATGGACAGAAGGTAATCAAGGTATTCTGTCATGAAGAGAAAACGGTAGAAGAATTTAACCGTCTGAACGATGAATTATTTGATACCTCTAAGAATGCAAATATGTTTGCCAATATTTTGATGCCCATTAATGCCAATATAGGAAATATTAATTATGTTATCATACTGGTCATTGGTTCGTTGTTTGCCATCCATGGCTTTGGCGGTCTGACACTGGGGGCACTGGCATCCTTTTTACAGCTTTCCAAGAGCTTTAATAATCCGATTTCACAGGTGGCACAGCAGTTTAACTCGATTGTTATGGCACTTGCCGGGGCAGAACGTATCTTTGAGTTAATGGATGAGCCGGCAGAAGAGGATGAAGGTTATGTGGAGATTGTAAGATGCAGGGTGCAGGAGGATGGTACGATTGAACCCTGTGAAGAACGGACCGGCACCTGGGCATGGAAACATCCTCATAAACAGGAGGGTACCGTTACCTATACTCCCATGCGTGGTGAAGTAACACTGGATGGAGTGGACTTTGGATATACCGATGACAAGATTGTACTTCATGATGTGTCTATGTATGCAAAAGAAGGACAGAAGATTGCTTTTGTAGGTTCTACGGGAGCAGGAAAAACAACCATAACAAATCTTCTGAATCGTTTTTATGACATTCAGGACGGTAAAATCCGTGTGGATGGCATTAATATTAACAAGATTAAAAAGAACGAGCTCAGACGTGCTTTTGGTGTGGTATTGCAGGATACCCATTTGTTTACAGGTACGATTATGGACAATATCCGTTACGGAAAATTAAATGCAACGGATGAGGAAGTAATTGCGGCAGCAAAGCTTGCCAATGCAGACCACTTTATTACTAAGCTGCCGGAAGGTTATCAGACGCAGATTACAGGAGACGGAGGAACTTTATCCCAGGGAGAAAGGCAGCTTCTGTCCATTGCCAGAGCAGCGGTTGCCAATCCCCCGGTATTGGTGCTTGACGAGGCTACCTCCAGTATTGATACCCGTACAGAGCAGATTGTACAAAACGGAATGGATAAGTTAATGGCAGGAAGAACGGTATTTGTCATTGCCCACAGACTTTCCACAATCAAAAATTCGGACTGCATTATGGTCTTGGAGCAGGGAAGAATTATTGAACGGGGAAATCATGAAGAGCTGTTAAAAGAAAAAGGCAAATATTATCAGTTATATACGGGTAAATTTGAATTATCATAAATTTATATTGTCAATATTTTCATAAAAAGAGACTTGAAAAGTAAAAACAGCATTTTGTATCAGACAGACAAAGCACGGCTAGGGCTTGCAGCTGATATGGGATGCTGTTTTGGTGTGAAGATAAAGCAGGGTTAAAAAAGCTTTTGTAAAAGTTCAAATGTCCTGTGAAAGAAGAATTCACAAAACTTTCACATAATTTTACGATAAATTTCATGGTTTCTTTGGGGATTAGTGATATAGTAAAAAAGAAATTCAAAGGAAAGAAAGGAAGTCTCATGAAGAAAATGGGTCGGATAACAGAAAAAATTAAAAAACATAAGAAGCTTACCGTACTGGGGGTAGTGATTCTGGTGATTGCAATCGTAGGTACGATGGTTGTAAGCAATGCAGGAAAAAAGAAGCAGCAGATGATGGCGGCTATGAATCAGACACAGACTTCTCGGCTGGAACGAAGAACTCTGGTCAGCAGTGTGTCGGCAACCGGAACACTGACCAGTGCAGACAGTAAGCAGGTTACGGTGAATCTAAGCGGTGTTGAAGTAAAAAGTGTATCTGTGGAGCTGGGAGACATGGTAGAAGCAGGACAGGTGCTTTGTGAATTTGATTCTGAGGATATTGCCAAAAATCTTGCGGATGCAAAGACCGCATTAAATGTCACCAACCAGAAAACGCAGATGAGTCTGACAGAGGCACAGCGTAATCTGGAAAATGCCAAAGAGGATTATGATACGGATTTAAAACGTTCTAATACGGATTTGGGAGTTGCATATAATGATTATGCAGAAGCTTTGGAGGATGTGGAAGAGGCGAAGGAAGAGTGGGAAGAAGCCAAAGCTGCGACCATAGAAAAAAAGGGAGAATATGAATATCGTAAGGAACAGTTAGAACAGCTTCAGACTAGCTTGGGAAATCTGGAAAGCTCCAATGCATATTCGTCTGAATTTGACAGAATCAAAAATAATTTGAAGGATTATGTAAATGATACAACTAATAGTGTAGTGTCAAATAGCGGGCTGGATAAAATCTACATAACAAATGCTTCCTTAAGTCAGGTAACAGTGGGACAAAATTGTGATTTTAATACCTCTAATTCTGATGAGATAGCAAAGGTAACAGAATATATTAACAGTCTGGTACAGATGCAGTCCAATTATAATAAAAGCCTTCAGTTAGAAGCTCTTCAATCGGAAGTAAACGAATGGCAGACAAAATACAACAATGCAAAACAAAGCGAGAGTGCTGCAGAAAACACCTATGAACAGCAGGTATCTGCATCACAGTCCAAGCTTCAGGCATATCAGAAACAGCAAAGAACTGTGGAAGATACTGAAAAAAATGCCGAAAATTCTGTTATCAGCAAAACAGACAGCCTTACAACGGCACAGTTAAATGCCATGACCAGCGGTACCAGTGAAGAAGCGAAAGTGGAAGAATATGAACAACAGCTGGAGGATTGTACCGTAACCGCTCCCATAAGCGGTGTAATATCTGCGGTAAATATAGAAGCGGGAGATACCTATAACGGAAGTGCCATTGTTACCATTGATGATGTCAGCTCCTTTGAAATAACAACGGAAATTGATGAATATGATATCTATAAGATTGAAAAAGGACAGAAGGTAGTCATTAAGACCAATGCTACCGGGGATGAAGAGCTGGAAGGAACGGTAAAGAGGGTTTCTCCAAAAGCCAGCTCCGGTTCCAATGAGGTAACTTATACGGTAATTATTTCTGTGGACACGCCCAACGAAATGCTTCGTATGGACATGACGGCAAAATTAAGCATTATTCTGGAAAGTAAAGAAAATGTATTAACCGTTCCCTATGAAGCGGTGCAGGAGGATGAAGAAGGAAATACCTACATCGAAGTGGCAGATTCTTCCATGCAGAATATGCAGGCAGAAAAAACAGATTCTGACATGACGAAAGCAGAGGAAAAAGAAAACGAAGAAAAAATGCCGGAGGGACAGATGCCGGAAGCAGATAAAAATAGTTTTCCACAAAACAAAGAAGGAGTGCCCGGTGGAAACATGCCGGCACAGTCTGATATGGCGACCCGCAGAATTTATGTAGAAAAAGGAATTGAGAGTGATTATTATATTGAAGTCATCAGCGATGAAATTTCAGAAGGCATGGAAGTCGTAGTTCCCAAAACGGAAAATGAAAACGGTGGCGGCATTCAGATGATGATGATGCAGCAGGGACCCATGGGAGGCTTCTAAATGGAAAAGAAAAAAGTCATAGATATGAAAGGCATTAAAAAGCGGTTTTATATTGGAACACCCAACGAGCTTGAAGTGTTAAAAGGTATTGACTTAACCGTTTATGAAGGTGAATTTGTAGCTATTGTGGGAGCTTCCGGTTCGGGAAAATCTACGTTAATGAATATCATAGGTTCCCTGGACCGCCCTACGGAAGGAAGCTACATTCTGGATGATACGGATATCATAGCCGCAAAAGATAACCAGCTTTCTTCTATCAGAAATCAGAAAATCGGGTTTGTATTTCAGACTTATAATCTGATAGCCAAGACCAATGCCATTAAAAATGTAGAAATGCCCATGTTATATGGAGGAGTTCCCGGCAAACAGCGTGTCAGCCGGGCCAAGGAGCTGTTAGAGATTGTAGGGATGGGAGAGAGGATGAAGCATCTTCCGGAGGAATTATCCGGCGGACAAAAACAAAGAGTAGCCATTGCAAGAGCCATGGCAAATGACCCGGCAATCATACTGGCAGATGAACCTACCGGAGCACTGGATTCGGAAACCGGGCGGATGGTCATGGATTTATTTCATAAGCTTCACAAAGAACAGAAGAAAACCATTGTACTGATTACCCATTCTCCGGAGCTGGCAGAAGAGACGGAGAGAATCATAACGATTAAAGACGGACTGATTACAGGGGAAAGAGAGGGAAAAGGAAAACATGCTGATTTATGAAAATATCCGGCTTGCACTTTTTAGCCTGAAAGCCAATAAAATGCGGGCACTTCTTACCATGCTCGGTATCATTATCGGAATTGCATCTGTAATTGCAATCATGACTGTCGGTAATTCCATTACTTCCTACGTAACAGATACCATGTCATCCATGGGAGCCTCCAATATTACGGTGGGACTTTCCCAAAAACAGGAAGAGGAAGAAGAGACCAGGGAAGGCATGAATTTTGGTGGACCGCAGCGAATGAAAATGGCTGGGGAAGAGGATTATTTTACCAAAGAAATGCTGGAAAATTATTGTGATACCTATGCCGATTCCATTTCTGCCATTTCAGCACAGGAAAGTGTAGGAAACGGACAGATTGTGGATGGAAGTCTCTATGCTAACATCAATCTCAGTGGTGTCAGTCTGGGATATTTTCTGGCAAATGACATGAGTCTTTTGGAGGGCAGGTTTTTTAGCGAGAAAGAAACAAGTGATGGAAAAATGGTGGCTGTCGTTTCGGATAAAGTGGTAAACAATATGTATGATGGTGACAATGAAAAGGCACTGGGAAGTATTTTTCAGGCAAACATAAATAATAAATACTATCAGTGCACAATTATTGGAATTTATGAATATGACGGTTCATCCATGGGATTTTCCTTTGAATCGGAATCAGAGGTAACTACGGATGTATATATTCCCTTAAAGGCGGCACAGGAGCTGAAGCATACCAGCGGATATTCCCAGTTTACGGTAGTAACCAATGGTGAAGTGGATGCAGACAGCTTTGCCGAAGCTACGGAAAGCTTTTTTGCCACATATTACCGTAAAAATAATGATTTTGAACCTTCTGCCTATAGCATGAGTTCCATGGTGGAAAGCATGACGGAGATGCTGTCTACCATAACCCTTGCCATTTCTGTAATTGCCGGAATTGCACTGTTAGTAGGCGGAATCGGGGTTATGAACATTATGTTAGTTTCCATTACGGAGCGTACCAGGGAAATCGGTACCCGGAAAGCACTGGGAGCACCTAACAGCTCCATACGGCTCCAGTTTATTGTGGAATCGGTTGTTATCTGTATTATCGGGGGAATCATCGGAATTATTCTGGGAATTATTATGGGAAGTGTGGCGGCAGGTCTTTTGGATGCACCGGCATCACCTTCTCTGGAAAGTATCATAATTTCTCTGACCTTCTCCATGGCAATCGGGGTATTTTTCGGATATCATCCTGCAAATAAGGCAGCCAAAATGGACCCTATTGAGGCTTTGAGATATGAATAAGAGATTGTCGCATTAAAAAAATAACTTTTTAATGCGACAGTCTCTTTTGCTTTTGTATATATAATTTTTTATTTTTTCGTATTCATATTCTGAACCAAATCTCTTAAAATTTTTATCTGTTCATCGGTCAAATCAGATACATCAATTATTTTGGAACTATCATCAGTATAACTTCTTCCTAAACCGGTATATATTGGTAAGCCTGAGCCAGCATGGTTGATATTGTACGTGAAAAGTTCGGATACAGTACAGAAGAAACTGTTGTTATTGGTGACCGATTGTACACAGATATTGCCACAGGACTTAATGCAGGTGCTTTTTATGATGGCAAATAACTAATAGCTGATGTTATGTTGCATTAGCAATTGTTTGGCACGATGCAATTCAGAAATTAAAAGATTGTTTTTTGAAGTTAAATCATCAACTGTATCTGTCAATTTATCAATCTGCGGCTGATAAAATTGTTTTTCCTGTTCTCGTGTTTTTTCCATAATTTCTTCAGAACTTGTACCAAAATAGTTTAAAAGACCTTCACATACCATAAATTGTTCTCCTTTTCTGTGTGCATAAAAAAATTGGTTCATATAAGCTGTGTGTAGTTTATTATTTTTATTTTGTTCATAATCCTTTGCAAGTGTATCTACGAAAAGGAAAACTGTAAGCGTGGCATAAGAATTGCTTTAAGATTGGCTGTTAGAATTCCTAATATGTTTGTCTGAATGATTTCTTGTAAACAGTATTGCATAAGAAAATGGTTTAGTCAATCATTATTTTGAAGAAATTTTATGCAGCTTCGGCTTTTGGTGGAAAATTATAGTAACAATGAGTGCTTTGTATTAAGGATTATTTATAGTTTTGGATGAAGGTCAGGAATAAGTAAAAAACTATACACAAATTGTGCGATAATTTTATGATAAGTAAACATAAAGAAAGGAAATAAAATAAAAAAAACAGAAAAAAACTAAAAATACACTTGACATAAATAAAATTAAGTGATAATATCAAACCATAAACAAAGACACCACACAGAACCCAATCAATGACGAGAAAGTTGAAGGAAGAATAGTGGGGGTCAAAACGGAGAATTGGAGGTATATGCCAATGGAACCAATCAACAGTATAACTCAATATGAGAGTGGTAATGCATAGCAGTTCCTGACGAGAAAGACCTTTTAAGTGTTGAGATAACCGGAATCATTAAGAATAAGTTAAGCAGATGTCAATCTGAACTGATTTAAGAGAAAATGAAAAGCTAAAAGGGATATAGAGGCTGGCACTCATATTGAATAATTACCACATTAACTTGAAGAATAAAATAAGTGTAAAGAAATTTATTTTATAAGGCAGTACTTTAAGTTATAGAAGAGAAAATCTATAGTAAACCTTTCTAAGTAAGCAGGGGCTTACGAGTTGGGAATGAAAATAAACCTTGATTATAGATTCAATTGAAACCCCATGAAAGTGAAAGACATTAGAATGTTGGCGAAGTAGTGAAGAGCTGACAAAAGGTTGTAAATTAAAAAAGAAAAGAGGATAAGACAAGATACAACAGGTAAGAGTCTTTTGCAAAAGATGAATTGAATAATGAGATTAGGCAAAGCGGTCACTGGTGAAAAAAAGCATACAGTGACCGCTTTTTACATAATAAGATAGAGGTGAAAAAAGTGATTAAGGATGGCTTTACAGCATGGCAGCTTCCATTATCCATAATCATTATATAAAGCAAAGAGAAGAGTTTGTAAAAAGTGAACAAAAATAAGAAAGGTTATTTGTTGGTTTTTTTGTACCAAAAAAATGTTGATTATGACAGATGACGTTGCTGATAAAAGGGTAAAAAATATAAAATTTGCACATAGAATCATAAGAAAAAAGTAAGATGGCTAAAAAGTGTTAAAAACTGTTTTATAATAATAAATGGAATTGATAAAAATGTACAAAAGCCAAAAGAAAAATCCAAAATGGTTTTGGAATGAGCATAAGCAAAATAGGAAAAGAGGAAAGTGCGATGGAAAATTATGTAATAAAAGGGAATATCTGCTATAGTAAAAACAGCAAAGAGTTAAGCATCTGTAAAAACGGTTATGTGGTATGTAAAGATAATGTATGTGCCGGAGTTTTTGAAAAGCTTCCCCCGGAATATGAGAATTTTGAACTGTATGATTATAAAGATTGTATCATACTGCCTGGACTTACGGATTTGCATGTGCATGCTCCCCAATATCCGTTTCGGGGAATGGCAATGGATTTGGAATTAATTGACTGGCTGAATACATATACTTTTAGGGAAGAGGCAAAATATAAAGATTTGGAATATGCTGACAAAGCCTATGATATTTTTGTGAAAGCACTTAAAAATAGTGCAACCACCAGAGCCTGTATTTTTGCTACCATTCATACTCCGGCTACCCTGTTGCTTATGGAAAAACTGGAAAAAACAGGCATCAAATCCTATGTCGGTAAAGTAAATATGGATAGAAATTCACCGGATTATTTGTGTGAAGAAAGCCCGGAAAGCTCTTATGAGGAGACGGAAAAATGGCTGGAAGGCTGTAAGGATTTTGAAAATACCAGACCTGTTTTGACACCAAGATTTACCCCCTCCTGCAGTGATGAGCTGATGGAAAAGCTGTCTGTGCTGCAAAGTAAATACCAGCTTCCGCTGCAGTCCCATTTGTCAGAGAATTTAAGCGAGATTCAGTGGGTGAAGGAGCTTTGTCCTGAAGCGAAAAACTATGGGGATTCCTATAACCGCCATGGCTTGTTTGGAAGTAAATATCCTGCCATTATGGCTCATTGCGTATACAGCTCAAAGGAAGAAGTGGAGATGATGAAGGCACAGAACGTATTTGTGGCTCACTGTCCGGAGTCGAATATGAATCTGGCATCCGGAGTGGCTCCGGTAAAGGCGTATCTGGAACAGGGACTGAAGGTCGGACTGGGCAGCGATGTGGCAGCAGGCTCGGGGCTATCCATATTTAAGGCCATGGCAGCCGCCATACAGTGTTCCAAATTAAGGTGGAGACTTTATGACGAAAAGGTAAAACCGCTTACGGTAGAGGAAGTATACTATCTTGCAACCAGGGGCGGCGGCGAATTTTTCGGAAAAGTCGGAAGCTTTGAAGCAGGATATGAATTTGATGCCATTGTCCTGGATGACAGTTCCATAGAATGCAGTTATGAACTAAAGCTTAAAGAACGACTGGAACGACTGATTTATCTGGCAGAAGACAGACATGTAATCTCCAAATATGTAAATGGAAAAAAAGTTTTTTGAAAAAAGTATTCGTATGTCCAAAAACCTTTGGCATATGTTAATATAAGAGTAAACAAAAACAAAAACACAGGGAGGAAACACGATGAATAAGTTAGAACTTATGAAAAAAGCCAATGACATCCGTAAGGATATCGTTACGGCTGTGCATTCTGCGAAAGCAGGACATCCGGGCGGCTCTTTGTCCGCAGCAGACATTTATACCTATCTTTATTTTGAAGAAATGAAGATTGATCCGGCCGAGCCGAGAAAGGCAGACAGAGACAGGTTTGTATTATCCAAAGGTCATACCGCACCGGGATATTATTCTGCACTTGCGGAAAGGGGTTTCTTTCCTGTAGAAGATTTGAAAACACTCCGCCATACCGGTTCTTATCTTCAGGGACATCCTGACATGAAGCATATTCCGGGAGTGGACATGTCCAGCGGTTCCCTGGGACAGGGTATCTCTGCTGCAGTGGGAATGGCAGTTTCTGCCAAGATTTATGGCGAGGATTACAGAGTATATACCTTGCTTGGTGACGGAGAGATTCAGGAAGGACAGGTATGGGAGGCAGCCATGCTTGCCGGACACAGAAAGCTGGACAACCTGGTAGTGATTGTAGATAACAACAATTTACAGATTGACGGTTATATCGATGAAGTAAATTCTCCATATCCCATTGATAAAAAATTTGAGGCATTTAATTTTCATGTGATTACCATTGACGGACATGATTTTGACCAGATAGAAGCCGCTTTTAAAGAGGCTCGTGAAACCAAGGGAATGCCTACTGCCATTATTGCAAAAACATTAAAGGGAAAAGGGGTTTCCTTTATGGAAGATAAAGCGGCATGGCATGGCGCTGCTCCCAACGATGAACAGTATGAAATTGCCATGGCAGATTTAGAGAAAGCAGGTGAAGCATTATGTCAGATGTAAAGAAGATTGCAACAAGAGAAAGTTATGGAGAAGCATTGGCGGAACTGGGAAAATTACATGATGATGTGGTGGTTCTGGATGCAGACCTTGCAGGGGCAACCAAAACGGCAATATTTAAAAAGGCCTGTCCCGAACGTTTTATTGACTGTGGAATTGCAGAAGGCAATATGATGAGTGTGGCGGCAGGAATCGCAACCACAGGCAAGGTTCCTTTTGCAAGCACTTTTGCCATGTTTGCGGCAGGACGTGCTTACGAACAGATTCGTAATTCCATCGGTTATCCTAAAAATAATGTAAAAATCGGAGCGACCCATGGCGGTATTTCCGTAGGGGAAGACGGTGCCAGCCATCAGTGCAATGAAGACCTGGCTCTCATGAGAACCATTCCCGGAATGACGGTTATCTGCCCCTCCGATGATGTGGAAGCAAGGGCGGCGGTATTTGCGGCATATGAACATAAAGGACCTGTGTATATGCGATTTGGCCGTCTGGCAGTTCCGGTAATCAATACCAACCCGGATTACAAATTTGAAATCGGAAAGGGAATTGTTTTAAGGGAAGGAAAAGACGTGACCATTATTGCCAACGGACTGGAAGTGGCAGAAGCTTTAACGGCAGCCGAAATGCTGGCAGAGGATGGCATCGAAGCAAAGGTGATTAACATACATACCATTAAGCCCCTGGATGAAGAGCTTGTCATTGCAGCGGCGAAAGAAACAGGCAAAATAGTTACCGCAGAAGAGCACTCCATTATCGGAGGTCTTGGCGGTGCAGTTTCCGAAGTGTTATCTGAAAAATATCCGGTGCCTGTTTTAAGAATTGGTATTAAAGACGTATTTGGAGAATCCGGTCCGGCAAAAGAACTGATTGAAAAATATGGTCTGGACGCAAAGAGTATATATGAAGCAGTAAAGGGATTTGTGAAACAGGGGTAAAAAAATGAAATCAAAAGAACAGCTGATGGAAGTAAT
>CAZDAT010000061.1:0-11026 GCA_964503695.1 uncultured Lachnospiraceae bacterium | reverse complement strand
TTGTGGCAACGGGAGCCATCCGTATGGAAGGAACCAGTAAGGAATATGCACCGATTGAATATCCGGCGGTAGCAAATCTTGAAGTCACCAATGCTTTAGTGAGTGCTGCAAAACAAAAAGAAGTACCTTATCATACAGGTGTGGTACAGTGTAAGGATGCCTTTTACGGACAGCATGAACCGGAAACCAAACCGGTCAGCTACGAACTTGTGAACAAATGGGAAGCATGGAAGAGAATGGGATGTCTTGCCTCTGAAATGGAATCCGCGGCATTGTTTATCGTGGCTGATTATCTAAAGGTAAGGGCAGGCTCCTGTTTCCTTGTAATTGCAAATCAGGAAAGAGCAAAAGAAGGACTGGAAAATCCGGTAGTGCATGATACGGAGCTGGCAATCCAGGTAGCTGTGGAAGCTATCAGAACATTGATAAAAGAGGACAAATAGTTATGATAAGAACATCAAAAGCCCAAATAGAAGAGCTGATAGAAACTGCACTTAAACAGCGGGAATTTTCCTATGTTCCCTATTCAGGTTTCCGGGTAGGTGCGGCACTTCTTGCAAAAAACGGAACTGTTTATACCGGATGCAACATAGAAAATGCCGGATATACCCCCTGTAACTGTGCAGAAAGAACCGCCATTTTTAAAGCGGTCAGTGAAGGTGTGAAGGAATTTGATGCCATCTGCGTGGTGGGCGGAAAAGAAGAAGCTCCTACGGAATATGCAGCTCCCTGCGGAGTCTGCCGACAGGTAATGATGGAGTTTTGCGACCCGGAAGAGTTTGAGATTATTGTTGCCGTAAGCAAAGAAAAATATGAAATCTTCAAACTGAAAGACCTGTTCCCCATGGGATTCGGACCGGGAAATTTGAAATAACCTTAAATGCGGTATATGGATTCTTTTTCTTATCATGAAAATGAGAAGTAAAAAGGACAAAATATACAAAAACAATATCTTTAATTTGTACAAAATATAGAAAAGTTAACAAAAGCGGATAAAACGTCAAATGTCGTTTTATGAAAATGTAACAAAAGCTACAATATATGTACAAAATAAATGTAAAAAAAGTAAAACAAAAGCAATCTTTAAGAAAAAAGGAGAAAAAAATGAAAAAGAGAATCTTAGCTTTGCTTATGGCAGCAACAATGGCAGCAGGCTTAATGGCATGTGGAGGAAGTACAGATAAAACTACAGATACACCTTCTGACAGTGCTTCTGCCGAAACAGATGCAAGTGATTTAAAAATTGCTCTGGTAACAGATATCGGTGGTGTGGAAGACCAGTCCTTTAACCAGTCCGCATGGGAAGGTTTAAAGAGAGCACAGGAAGATTTCGGGGTAGAAATTAACTATCTTTCTTCCGGAGCTGACTCAGATTATGCACCAAACATTGAAACCTTCGTTGACGAAGAATATGACCTTATCATCAGTGTAGGCTACTTACTGGCAGATGCTACAAGAGCTGCTGCAGAAGCAAATCCTGATATCAGATTTGCAATTGTAGACGACTCTTCCTGTGCAGACCTTGATAACGTAACCTGTCTTACCTTTAAAGCAGAACAGGCTTCTTATTTAGTTGGTTATGTGGCAGGTCTTATGACAGAAAAAGACAACATTGGTTTTGTAGTAGGTATGGCAAGTGATACCATGCATCCGTTTGGTTACGGATATTGTGCAGGAGCAATTGATGCAAATCCTGACATTACAATCCAGCAGGGTGATGCCAACAGCTTTGGTGACCCGGCAATGGGTTCTACCTTAACAACAAACTTTGTAACAAACGGTGCTGATATCGTATTCCATGCTGCAGGAGCAACAGGAACCGGTGTTATTTCCGAATGCCAGGCAAAGGGTATTTATGCAATCGGTGTTGACTCTGACCAGAGCTACCTTGCACCTGATACTGTAATCACATCTGCCATGAAACGTGTAGATAATGCAGTATATGCTACCGTACAGTCCTTAATCGAAGGAACAATCAAAGGCGGTATTGTAAGCTACGACTTAACAAACGGCGGTGTTGATATTTCACCTACAACTGATTTACTGCCAGAAGAAGTTGTTTCAGAAATTGAAATCATCAAAGAAAAAATTGCTTCCGGCGAAATCGTAGTTCCGGATGGAAAAGATTCTTTTGAAGAAGCTTACGGTGATGTATACGTATTAGACTAAGTTAAGGAAAGAGTGACAGATATCCGCAAAGATATAAAATAAGCAATTAAAGATGTTGTGTTTGCTGCTGAATGAACAATAGGTTAGCTGAAGGTTTATTCAGCAGTTGTTTTAGGAGGAAAAAATGAGAGATATATCAATGGAACGTGTAAATGCAGTAAGAAATCAAATGCTTGATATTGTTAAGAGTCCTGTGCTGACCCATGAACAGAAGGTCTGTAATATGGCAAATGCTGCGGATTCGCTGTTGGAGGTATTAGAGCTGCCGGAAGGTCTGGATGAGCTTTTAAGCCCCGGAATCGAAGAAAAATGTATCTGCGACCTTGCAGAAGGCCATGCTCCGCTGCGTCCCAGATATATAATACCGGATTATCCGAAATTTATGAAAGAAGGAAGTAAATTTTTACAGCTTGAGCCTCCTACGGATTTATATGAGGCAATCAACAATCTTTTGATATTTTATAAACATGTACCAAGTGTAACTAATTTCCCGGTATATGTAGGTGCACTGGATGAGCTTTTAGAGCCTTATATTGATACGGTCAGCGAAGAAACGGCGAAAAAACTGATTAAGATGTTTTTTATTCATATGGACAGAACCATACTGGATTCCTTTGCCCATGGCAATATCGGTCCGAAAGCAAGCAAAGCCGGATATCTGATTTTAGAAGCACAAAAAGAACTGGAATGTGCAGTTCCAAACATTACTTTAAAATATGATGAAAATCTTACAGAGGATGCTTTTGCCACAAAAGCAGTGGAATGTGCCCTTAAAACGGCAAAACCAAGCTTTGCAAATCATGCCATGTTTGAAAAAGAATTTTCCGGTGATTATGTAATTGCAAGCTGCTACAATGGATTATACCTGGGCGGTGGTTCTTATACACTTTGCAGGCTGGTTTTGGGAAACATTGCAAAGAAAGCAGAAAATATAAAAGACTTTAAGGAAAACAAGCTTCCTCATGTGATGAGAGTTATGGCAGAATATATGGATGCAAGGATTCGGTTTGAAGTAGAAGAAAGCGGTTTCTTTGAAAACAATTTCCTTGCGAAAGAAGGATTTATCCACAGAGACAGATTTACGGCGATGTTTGGTCTGGTAGGACTGGCAGACTGTGTAAATATTCTTCTTGAAAAAGAAGGAAAGAAAGGTAGATTCGGACATGATGAAAATGCGGATGCACTTGGCGTGGAGATTATGGACATCATTGACCGGATTAATAAGGAGCATACAAATCCTTACTGCGAAGCTACTGATGGTCATTTTCTCCTTCATGCACAGGTAGGAATTGCGGAAGACATCAATGTGACACCGGGTACCAGAATCCCCATCGGAGAAGAACCGGAGGAACTGATTGACCAGTTATTAGTCATGAGTAAGTTCCATAAATATTTCCCATCCGGAACCGGAGATATTTTCCCGATTGATATTACCGTACATAAAAATACTGATTATGCTCTGGATATTATCAAAGGTGCATTTAAAAAAGATATCAGATATATGTCCTTCTATGGAAATGACAGTGATGTAATCAGAGTTACCGGTTATCTTGCAAAGCGTTCTGAAATCGAAAAATTAAGAAACGGTGAAGCGGTACTTTTAGATACAACGGCACTGGGGCTTGGAGCGGCCAATAACTGTAAGGTTCTTGAGAGAAAAGTAAGATGAAAAAAGCAGTAGTGAATAAAATCATACCTTTTAGCTGCGTAGACGGACCGGGCAACCGGACAGCCGTATTTTTGCAGGGCTGTAATATTGACTGCAAATATTGTCACAATCCGGAAACCAGGGGAATGTGTACAGATTGCGGTGTGTGCGTGGAAAAATGTCCCAAGGGGGCATTGAGTAAAAATGCAGAGGGAAAGGTTATATATGACCCGAAGCTGTGTGTGGAATGTGATACCTGCATTCATGTGTGTCCCAATAACAGTTCACCAAGGACACGTATCATGAGTGCCGGGGAAGTCTATGAGACGGTAAAAAAGCAGATTCCTTTTATCCGCGGGATTACGGTTTCCGGTGGGGAATGTATGCTAAGACCAGAGTTTCTGACGGAATTGTTCTGTCTTGCAAAAAAAGACGGGCTGGAGACACTGATTGACAGTAACGGAACCATTTCTTTTAAAGATTATCCTGAACTTATGGAGGTTACAGACGGAGTCATGTTAGATATCAAGGCATTTGACGGTAAAGATTTCTACAATGTGACCGGGGCAGATAATGAAATGGTACTAAAAAATGCAGAGTATCTTGCAAAAACTTCCAAATTAGACGAAATTCGGGTCGTGGTTGTGCAGGATTTGTACGATGCACGTAAAAGTGTAGAAAAAATTGGAGAATTTCTTGCAAAGCTTGTCGATGTAAAAGAGATTCGGGTAAAGCTGATTGCTTACAGACCTATGGGAGTGAGGGAAGAATATTCCCATTACCAGATTCCCGGAGCAGAGCTTATGGAACAGTTATCCGATGTTTTAAGAACATACGGATTTGAAAAAATAATAATTATATAAAACAAAAGGAGGCGGTATTTTGGGTAAAGTAAGTCATATGGACAAAAGCCAGGTTGTAATTCAGATGAAAGACATTACGAAGAAATTCGGTGATTTTACAGCCAATGATAACATTCAGCTGACAGTGCATAAAGGGGAAGTACATGCATTATTAGGTGAAAATGGTGCCGGAAAAAGTACCCTGATGAATGTCCTTTGCGGTTTATACAAACCAACCCATGGACAGATTTATTTGAGAAACGAAGCGGTAAATTTCAACAGTCCGAAGGATGCGATTGACAGGGGAATCGGTATGGTGCATCAGCACTTTATGCTGATTCAGCCGTTTACGGTTACAGATAATATTATTCTTGGCATGGAACCTACCAAAGGACTTAAGGTAGACAAAGAAACTGCAAAAGAAAAGATTATGGAGCTGTCAAAACGGTATAACATGAGTATCGACCCGGATGCGAAGATTGAAGATATTTCTGTTGGTATGCAGCAGAGGGTTGAGATTTTAAAGGTATTATACAGGGGAGCAGATGTCCTGATTTTAGACGAGCCGACGGCATCCCTGACACCGCAGGAAATCGACGGACTTATGGAGATTATTGAAAATCTGACGGCAGATGGAAAAAGTGTCATCATTATCACACATAAATTAAAGGAGATTACTGCCTGCTCCGATACCTGTACCATTATCCGTCAGGGAAAATACATTGATACGGTAGTGGTTGATGAGGTATCCGAGAATGATCTGGCGGCACTCATGGTAGGTCGTGACGTTAACTTTAAGGTAGAAAAGAAACCACAGGAAGCAGGAGAGGTTGTCCTGGAGGTAAAAGACCTGCATGCAAAAGATTATCGTGGAATTGAAATCTTAAGAGGGCTTAACCTGAATGTCCGCAAAGGCGAAATTGTAGGTCTTGCGGGAGTTGACGGTAATGGTCAGACGGAGCTGGTAGAGATTATTACCGGACTTCGTAAGGCAGAATCGGGAGAAGTAATCATTCTTGGAAAAGATGTCTGCAACCGTTCGCCCAAGGAAATCTTTGATGCCGGCATTTCCAGTATTCCGGCAGACCGTCATAAACATGGTCTGGTACTGGAGTTTTCCAACGAAGACAATATGATTTTACAGCATTTTAATGAAGAACCGTTTTCCAAGAATGGTATTTTAAACCGGAAAGCCATTCGCGAGCATGCCACAGAGCTGATTGAAAAATTCGATGTCCGCCCGCAGGGTTCCATGGGACAGGCAAGCGGAACACTGTCCGGTGGTAATCAGCAGAAGGTAATCATTGCACGTGAAATCACAAACGATAAGGAGCTTCTGATTGCAGTAAATCCTACCAGGGGACTTGACGTAGGTGCCATTGAATTTGTACATAAGTATATTGTAGAGCAGAGAAATAAAAATCGTGCAGTTTTACTGGTTTCCTTTGAACTGGATGAGATTATGAGCCTTTCCGACCGTATCGAGGTTATCTTCGACGGACAGATTACAGGAAGTGTAACAGGAGAAGAAATCGAGACTCAGAAAGCAGATGAAAAACAATTAGGATTCTTAATGGCAGGGGGTGGTCGTTCATGAAAAAGAAAACAAATATATTAGAGTCAAATGTGTTGTATACCATTATTGCCATTATTATAGGCTTTTTGATTGGGGCAATTTTCCTTGCAGCAGCAGGCATCAGTCCGGCAGCGGCTTACGGAAAGCTTCTGAATGGTATTTTCGGCAAACCTAAATTCATGGTATGGACATTGGTTTATGCCAGTCCATTGATTTTTACGGGATTAAGCGTGGCATTTTCTTTCCGTACAGGTGTATTTAACATTGGGGCAGAAGGACAGTTTGTAGTAGGCTCTCTTGCAGCCTGTATCGTAGGTATCTTAGTGGAGCTTCCTCCCGTACTGCACGCACTGGTATGTATTCTTGTGGCAGCATTAGCCGGAGCCTTGTGGGCATATATTGTAGGTATCATGAAAGTAAAACGCGGCATTCATGAAGTATTGTCTTTTATCATGTTTAACTGGATTGCATTTTATCTTTCCAATTATGCAGTAAACACTGAAATCCTCCATAAAGAAGGAGACGGGGAAGCTACCAAAAATGTGCTGGATTCTGCACGTATTCTGTTCCCGGAATCCATTATGGATATGTTAGGCTGTAATTCCGCAAACTGGGGATTCATTTTTGCCATTGTGGCAGCAGTCATCATCTGGGTGATTATTGAAAAAACAACACTTGGTTATAAATTAAAAGCGGTAGGATTTAATAAGGATGCAGCTCTTTATGGCGGTATCAATGCAGAAAAATCCATTCTTACGGCACTGGGAATTTCCGGGGCACTGGCAGGAATCGGCGGTGCAGTACAGCTTCTTGGCATGGGAGCACGTATCAGCCAGTTTGCCGGACAGGAAGGATATGGATTTGAAGGTATTACGGTTGCCCTGATTGCAGGTTCCAATCCTATCGGATGCATTATTTCAGGTATTTTCTATGGTGCCATGAAATATGGCGGAGCAAAGCTTACCATGGTTGGTGCACCGGAAGAAGTTATTGATATTATCATGGGATGTGTGGTTATCTTTATTGCCATTTCCCAGATATTTAAGAATGTATTTATGAATCTTGCAAAAAGAAAGGAGGCAAAATAAATGCTCAGTAATTTAGGTCTTTTAATCAATGCAACCCTGGTTGCAACCCCGCCGCTGTTATTGGCAGCTTTAGGCTCCTGCTTTTCCGAACGGAGCGGTGTGGTAAATATCGGAATTGAAGGTATGATGACTTTTGGAGCTTTTATTGGAGCTGCCATGGGACTGGTTGTAGGAAACGGATGGATTGCATGGCTTTGCGGTGGCCTTGGCGGTGCGTTGCTTGGAGTGATTCATGCGGTTGTCTGTATTCAGTTCCATGCAGACCAGACAATTGCAGGTACTGCCATTAACTTTATCGGTCCGGGACTTGCACTGTTTCTTTCCAAGACCATTTTTGGTTCTTCAGATACACCACCCCTTAGTGCGGCTGAAAAATTACCGAAAATGTTTGAAGGAGTATTTGAATCCGGTTCTTTTCTTGGCAATGTTTTGAATGTATACAGTGTGGCTTATCTTGTATTTGTACTTGCAATCGTGATTTCTTTTGTATTTAACAAAACAAAATTCGGTACACACTTAAGAGCGGTAGGTGAACATCCGGTAGCCTGTGAATCTTTGGGTATTAATGTATATCTGGTACGTTATATCTGTGTGATTCTTTCCGGATTTTTATCCGGACTTGGCGGAGCCTTTGTGACACTGGCAACCATTAACCAGTTCAGACCGAGTGTAATCGTAGGTCAGGGCTTTATTGCGATTTCCGCAGTTATTTTTGGAAAATTTACTCCTATGGGAGCCATGAAGGCATGCCTGCTGTTTGGATTATGCAGTGGTATAAAATCCCTTATCAGTATGTCAAACGTGATTTCACCAAACTTGATTTCCATGATTCCGTATATTGTAACAATCGTTGCATTAATTCTGTTTGTCGGAAAAGGACATACACCTGCGGCAAATGGTAAGATTTATGTGAAATCTAAATAATTGGTGAAAGGATAGAGAGGTAAATTATGGAAGTAAAAGAAGTGTTAAAACATGTTGACCATACCCTGCTGACGCAGACTGCAACATGGGAAGAAATTAAAACCATCCTGGATGACGGGATTGCGTATGGAACAGCATCCGCCTGTATTCCGCCCTCATATGTAAAAGAAGCGAAAGAATATGTACAGGATAAACTGGCAATCTGCACGGTAATCGGTTTCCCTAACGGCTATATGACCACTGCCGTAAAGGAATTTGAGACAAAGGATGCCATTAAAAATGGAGCCGCTGAGATTGATATGGTAATTAATATCGGTTGGCTGAAGGATAAAAAATACGATTTGATTGAAAACGAGATTCGTATTTTAAAGAATGCCTGTGGTGATAAGATTTTAAAAGTAATCATTGAGACCTGCCTTCTGACGGAAGAAGAAAAGATTAAAATGTGTGAAATCGTAACCGCGGCAGGAGCAGACTATATTAAGACCTCTACAGGTTTTTCGACAGCGGGAGCAACCTTTGCTGATATTGAACTGTTTGCCGGACATATCGGGGAAAATGTGAAGATGAAGGCCGCAGGAGGAATTTCCTCCATGGAGGATGCTGAAAAATTCCTTGCTTTGGGAGCAGACAGACTGGGAACCAGCCGAATCATTAAAATTGTAAAGAATGAAGAAGCTTTCGGCTATTAAGAAAAAAGACCATGCAATTTGTCATGAAAGCTAAGAAAATTGTGTGGTCAGCTTCTTGGTAATAAAAAGAGAAAGGAAAGGGGAAAGAAATGTATCAGAAATTAATGAATTGTTTAAAAAGTGTAAGGGAAAAAACAGATTTTCAGCCGGAGGTTGCGTTAATCCTTGGTTCCGGTCTCGGAGATTATGCAGATGGAATCAGGATTGTAGATACTGTTGAATATAATGATATTGAAGGATTTCCGGTTTCCACGGTAAAAGGACATAAGGGAAGATTTGTATTTGGTTATGTGGAAGATACTCCTGTGGTTATCATGCAGGGACGTGTTCATTATTATGAAGGCTATGCCATGACAGACGTTGTTCTTCCAACCCGCTTAATGGGAATGATGGGAGCTAAAAAGCTTTTACTTACCAATGCTGCAGGCGGAAGCAATCCTTCCTATAAGCCGGGAGACTTTATGATGATTACAGACCATATTACAACCGCAGTTCCAAGTCCCCTGATTGGACCAAACATTGAGGAGCTGGGAAGCCGTTTCCCGGATATGAGTGAAGTGTACAGCAAGCGTTTACAGGGTGTCATTGAAAAATGTGCCGGGGAATGCGGTATTGAATTACAGAAGGGTGTTTATGTACAGTTTACGGGACCAAACTACGAAACTCCGGCAGAAGTAAAGCTTGCACAGCTCTGGGGTGGTGATGCGGTTGGTATGAGTACTGCATGTGAAGCCATGGCTGCACGTCATATGGGAATGGAAGTGTGCGGAATCTCCTGCATTACCAATATGGCTGCCGGAATTTCCAAGACAGAATTAAATCATAAGGAAGTACAGGAAACCGCAGACCGCGTGGCTGCATCCTTTAAAGAACTGGTTACAAAAGTGGTTGTGAATATGTAATTTGAAGCAATTGCAAAAACTGAAGATGTAAAATTTTTGTTGTATAGTTTCATAATTATAACGAAAGTCTGCTTTCGTTTCTGACAGTTGACAGCGGTACCTATGTGTCTAAAAGACACATAGATACCGCTGTCAAAGTATCTGCCGTTAATGTTACTTGAAGCTACACAAAAAAATGCCAGGCAGGAGTTGGGCAATTATTGTTATGTAATTATAAAATGGTTTCCATGCCTATTTTCTGGGGTTTTAAGCCGCAGGCTTCGTAGAATTTAAGGGCAGGTTCATTTAAGGACCAGACATTTAAGGTAAGATTATAAAAGCCCTGTTCCTTGGCAAAACGATATATATAATCATACATCTGCTTTCCGATATGCTGTCCCCGACAGCTTTCCAGTACGCAGATATCATCGATATACAAGGTTTTTACATCGGTCAGGACATGATTATTTAAGTGCTGTTCAAAGATACAGAAAGCATGGGCAAGTACTTCGTCTTTTTCGTTGACAGCTACAAAAACCGGTCGGTTGTCATCCTGCAATAATGTTTCTAATTCTTCTTTAGTATATTTTCGTTCTCCATATTTAAATAAATCCGGTCTGCCCTTGTGGTGTACCAGGCAGACCTGCATCAAAAGCCTGTCAAGTCCCGGTATGTCTTTACTGGAAGCACGTCTGATTTCCATTTGATTCCTCCTAAATTACAGTAAATGAACCCCGCGTTTTTCGCAAAGCTCTATGGTAGACTGGGGCCACAGCGAGGACTGGACTTCACCGATATGTGCTTTTCTTAAAAAGAACATACACAGACGGGACTGTCCGATACCGCCTCCGATGGTGTAAGGAAGCTCTTTATCTAAAATGGCTTTCTGGAAAGGAAGAGCCGCTCTGTCCATACAGCCTGCTTTTTCCAACTGTTCCCTTAAACTGTTTTCATCAACACGAATTCCCATGGAGGAAAGCTCTAATGCAATATCAAGAACCGGATAATATACCAAAATATCGGCATTCAAAGACCAGTCATCGTAGTCGGGGGCACGACCGTCATGAGGTTTGCCGCTTCCCAGCTTATCACCAATCTGCATGATACATACGGCTCCCTTTGCCTTGGCAATATAATACTCTCTTTCCTTGGGGGTATATTCGGGAAACATTTCCTCCAGCTCTGAGGTTGTTATGAAGAAAATAT
>CAZDAT010000060.1:0-11270 GCA_964503695.1 uncultured Lachnospiraceae bacterium | reverse complement strand
TGTTCATAAATTGGTGGAAAACAGGGAGCTGATTATAGGCGGAGTAAAAATACCTTATGAAAAAGGATTATTAGGACATTCCGATGCGGATGTGCTTCTTCATGCCATCAGTGATGCCCTGCTTGGGGCAGCAGCCCTGGGAGATATCGGGAAGCATTTCCCGGATACGGATGAAAAATGGAAAGGGGCGGACAGTCTGAAGCTGTTGGAACAGGTAGGGGCAATGGTAGAGGAAAAATGTCTGTTTATTGAAAACATTGATGCCACCATTATTGCACAGGCACCAAAGATGCGGCCTCATATCGATACCATGCGGGAAAACATTGCCAGGGCTCTGAAACTGGATGTGGAACAGGTAAATGTGAAAGCCACCACAGAAGAAGGTATGGGATTTACAGGGGAAGGAAAAGGAATTTCTGCTCATGCCATTTGTCTTCTGGAAAGTCCCACCAGATTGTTTAATGTAAGAATGGAAGAAAAAAACTGCGAAGGCTGCAGTGGCTGCCAGAGAGAAAAATAAAAAGAAGAAAGAAACCGGAACTACCATGGAAATAAAAACAGTGACAGGAGAGGAATGTAAAAAACTCCGCCCTTTGTGGGAAGAAGTCTTTTTTGAAGATTCCGAGCTTTTTACCGATTATTATTTTGAAAAGAAAGCAGCTTTTAATACCGGATATGTGATTGGAAAATACCCTTATGATGCCATGCTGTTTCGCACACCATATTCCTTGATGATAGGAAAACAGCAAAGAGAGATTTCCTATCTGGTAGGTGTTGCCACAAGAAAAGAATGCCGTCACAAAGGGTATATGAAACAGCTTTTACTGCATTCTTTTAAAGAAATGTATGACAAAAAACAGCCCTTTACCTTTCTGATGCCGGCAAATCCCGCCATTTATGAGCCTTTCGGATTTCGCTATATCTACGAAAGGGAGGTCTGGAAACTAAAAGAGGGAAAGGAAAAGCGAGATTTATCAGATTTAAAAGCGGCAGGTTCCGGGAAAGAAATATCCGGCTCTAAATTAAAGGCAGCAGCCATGGAAGCAGATTATAAGAATAATCCAAAATTACATGGTATTTATGCGGTCAGTCAATTAAGGGAAAAATATCCGAAGCTTCCGGTGATGGAAATGCTGGCTGAATTTTCGAATAAATTATTGCAGGAGAGGTACCGGATTTATGTTCACAGGGATGCGGCTTATTATGAACGACAGCTTCTGGAATCCCGGGCACAAAACGGAGATATTTATGTGCAGCTTGAACAGGGAGGGGTGACGGCATTTTACCTGTATGCCAAAGAAGGGGAAGAAGTTTTTTTGCAGGAGGTTTTGGAAAAACAACCGGGAGTGTTACGTAACGTAGAAAAATCCGGCGAAAAACAGCCTGTGATTATGGCAAGAATCCTTCATCTGGAGGAAATGTTAAAGCTGATTACAAGTCCTGATAAGATTACCTTAACTCTCAGGGTAGAGGATGAGCTGCTAAAAGAAAATAACGGAGTCTATGAATGGAAAATTACCCCGGAAGGGAGTCAGGTTTTAAAGCTTGGGAATGCTTCGAATGCGGAAATTTCCCTGCATATCAGTGAGCTTACTGCATGGATTTTAAAAAAGGTTTTCTTAAATGAAATCGTGTAAAACTATTGACAAAATGGGATGATTTTCATATGCTAAAGTAGACTTAAATAAAAAAAGGCAGAGAACGAAAAAAGTAGGAAAAAGGAAAGTAACAGAGAGAAGATGCCAGTGGCTGAAAGCATCTTTTGCAGGAATTTTTCTGAAAGTGCATTCGGGAGCCGATTCGGTGAATAGTTAGCCGGATACGATTCATCCCCGTTACGGATTTTGAGAGAGGGCAGAGCCTGCCTTTATTAGAGTGGAACCGCGGATAAACTTCGTCTCTTGCAGAGACGGAGTTTTTTGTATTTTATAAAAAATTATGGAATCCTGGATTTTGGAGGTATTTTATGTCCATTATGAAATATATCAAAGAAGAAATGCAGATTATCAAAGAACGCGACCCCGCCATTCATTCGGTCATGGAGGTATTTTTATACCCCAGTTTTAAAGTAATGCTTCACTATCGTCTGGCACATAAGCTGTATATAAATGAGCATTATTTTTTAGCCAGATGGGTGTCCCAGCGAGGGGTGAGAAAAACAGGAATCGAGATTCATCCGGGAGCACAGATTGGAAAAGGCCTTTTTATTGACCATGGAAATGGTGTTATCATAGGAGAGACTACGGTAATCGGAGATAACTGCACCCTTTATCAGGGAGTGACCCTTGGAGGAACCGGAAAAGAACATGGAAAACGTCACCCTACCATTGGGAATAATGTGATGATTAGTGCAGGAGCCAAGGTGCTGGGGTCTTTTAAGATTGGGGATAATTCCAAAATCGGTTCCGGCAGTGTGGTTTTGCAGGAGGTACCGCCAAATTCTACGGTGGTGGGAGTACCGGGAAGAGTTGTGGAGCGTAAGAAAAAAAATGCACCCCAGGAAACCATGGACCAGTGCAATCTGCCAAATCCCGTGGAGGAGGATATCTTAAAATTACAGAAAGAAAATGAACAGCTTGCCAGAAGAATTTATGCACTGGAGGAACAGATTCATTACTGGAAAGCACAAGAAAACGAGAACCAAAAAACAAAGCAGAAATTATAGGATGCTGTTTTTTAAGAAATAAAAATACCAGAGAAATGGAGAAAGAGGAAAAAATGAAGATTTATAATACGTTATCTAAAACAAAAGAAGAATTTATCCCTTTGGAAGAGGGCAAAGTAAAAATGTATGTCTGCGGTCCTACCGTTTATAACCTGATTCATATCGGAAATGCACGCCCCATGATTGTGTTTGATACGGTAAGACGTTATCTGGAATATAAAGGTTATGAAGTAAATTATGTATCTAATTTTACAGACGTGGATGATAAAATCATTAAAAAAGCAGTAGAAGAGGGTGTGGAAGCCTCTGTGATTTCCACGCGTTATATTGAAGAGTGCAAGAAAGACATGGCGGCATTAAATGTGAAGCCTGCCACAACCCATCCGCTGGCAACCAATGAAATCTGCGGAATGTTAGATATGATAGGCACGCTGATTGAAAAAGGGCATGCCTATGCAGCCGATGACGGAACGGTATATTTCAGAATCAGAAGCTTTAAGGAATACGGTAAGCTTTCCCATAAAAATCTGGATGATTTACAGGGAGGAAACCGGGCACTTTTAGTTTCCGGCGAAGACCAGAAGGAAGACCCATTGGATTTTGTACTCTGGAAACCCAAAAAAGAAGGAGAACCGGCATGGGAATCCCCATGGTGTGCGGGTCGTCCCGGATGGCATATAGAATGCAGTGTCATGAGTAAAAAATATCTGGGAGAGGAAATCGATATTCATGCCGGAGGGGAAGATCTGGTATTCCCGCACCATGAAAATGAAATTGCACAGTCAGAAGCTGCCAATGGCAAAACCTTTGCCAGATACTGGATGCACAATGCCTTTTTAAATATTGACAATAAGAAGATGTCCAAATCCGCAGGGAATTTCTTTACGGTACGCGACATCAGTGAAAAGTATGATTTGCAGGTGCTTCGTTTCTTCATGCTTTCTGCACATTACAGAAGTCCGTTAAACTTTTCCGCGGATTTAATGGAAGCGGCAAAAAATGGTCTGGAAAGAATTGTGACTGCGGCAGAGAAATTAAGAGATTTGAAAGAAAATGCCGCAGGGGAACTGACCGAAAAAGAAAGCCTGTCCTTACAGGAAGCACAGGGCTTTATGAAAAAATATGAAGAAGCCATGGAAGATGATTTTAATACCGCAGATGCCATTTCTGCCATGTTTGAACTGGTAAAATATGCAAACACCAATGCCGGAGCGGACAGCTCCAAAGCCTATGTAGATGGCTTATATGAAACCCTAAATCAGATGGCAGATATCTGTGGTCTGATTCTGGAAAAGAAAACAGAGATTTTAGACGAAGAAATAGAACAGCTGATTGCACAAAGAGGCCAGGCAAGAAAAGAAAAGAATTTTGCAAGGGCGGATGAAATCAGAAACCAGTTATTGGAGATGGGAATTATCCTGGAAGATACCCGCGAGGGTGTAAAATGGAAAAGAGCTTAAGCCAGTAAGACGGCAGAAGGATATGAGGATGGAGCATGGAAGAGAGCTTAAGTTTTTTGGAAAAAATGAAGCAGGAATTTTCCTGTGAAGAAAAGGATATCAGAACCTATTCACCACTGACACTGGCTTTTGTGGGAGACTGTGTATTTGATCTGATTATCCGTACGGTAATCGTGGAAAGAGCCAACCGTGCTCCCCACGATTTACATAAAATGAAAAGTGCCATTGTAAAAGCCAGGACACAGGCACAGCTTGGAGAGGCAGTTCTTGAACTTTTGGAAGAGGAAGAATGGGAAGTGTATCGCAGGGGAAGAAATGCCAAATCCGGCAGTGTGGCAAAAAATGCGTCGGTGGGGGATTACAGGAAAGCAACAGCCCTGGAAGCCTTGGTCGGCTATCTATATCTGTTAAATAAGGAAGACAGAATTTTATTCCTGGTAAAGTCGGGGCTGGAAAAACTAAATATCTGCATCTAAGTAAATTTAAGGTGCATAAAAATAAGGAGAGAAAAATATGGCATATCGTGAGATGAATATAGAGGGAAGAAATGCGGTCATTGAGGCGTTTCGTTCGGGAAAAACAGTGGACAAGCTGTATCTTCTTGATGGTTGTCAGGACGGACCCGTTATGACCATCAAAAGAGAAGCGAAGAAGCATGACACTATGATAAAGTATGTAAATAAAGAGCGTCTTGACCAGATGTCACAGACCGGAAAACACCAGGGTGTGATAGGTGTGATTGCGGCATATGATTATTCAAGTGTGGAAGATATTCTGGCAAGGGCAAGACAAAAAGAGGAAGCTCCTTTTATTTTTCTGCTGGACAATATTGAAGACCCTCATAATCTGGGGGCAATTATCCGTACTGCCAATCTGGCAGGAGCCCATGGAGTGATTATTCCAAAGAATCGTGCAGTGGGTCTTACGGCTACGGTAGCCAGAACCTCCGCAGGAGCCTTAAATTATACTCCCGTTGCCAAGGTAACCAACCTTAGTAAAACCATCGAAGAGTTAAAAAAAGAAGGTATGTGGTTTGTCTGTGCGGACATGGGCGGAACCAGTATGTATCAGCTGGATTTAAAGGGACCCATGGGGCTTGTAATTGGAAATGAAGGAGAAGGGGTGAGCCGTCTGGTTCGGAAAAAATGTGATTTTACCGCCTCCATTCCCATGAAAGGGGATATCGATTCTTTGAATGCTTCTGTTGCTGCAGGAGTACTTGCCTATGAAATTGTAAGACAGCGTATGCTGTAAGAAAAACAACAAGATTTTCATAAAGCATAAATGTGGGAAAAAGAGCAGTGGGAGGAATGCTGTGAACGAGGAAAAATTTAAAAATGCCACGGATGAAGAACTGATTCTGATGTATCGTGACGGCGAAGAAGGTGCCGAAGGCTTTATTATAAATAAGTATAAAAATCTGGTACGGAAAAAAGCAGGCTCCATGTTTATCTTAGGCGGTGACAGGGAGGATTTGATTCAGGAGGGAATGATAGGTCTCTTTAAAGCGGTCAGGGATTATGATATGGGAAGAGACGTGAATTTTTATACCTTTGCGGACCTTTGCGTTTCCCGTCAGATGTATACCGCAGTCCAGGCTTCTAACCGGAAAAAACATCTTCCCCTAAATACCTACATCTCCATTTATGGTCAGGGAAAAGAAGATGCCGAAGAAAATGAGGAGTTTGTACTGGCAAATACCCTGCCTTCCGCAAAAGAAAAAAATCCGGAAGAAATGGTAATAGAGCAGGAAAACATGGAACGGATGGAAGCCTTGATTTTAAAGGAATTAAGCGAGCTGGAAAAACAGGTGTTTGAACTGCACTTAACCGGAATGAACTATACCCAGATAGCCAAGGTGCTTGGAAGGGATGCAAAATCCACAGATAATGCTTTGCAAAGAATGAAGGCAAAAATCAGAAAACTGTTAAAAGAAGAATGAATAGGGCTGTCCATTAAGAAAATTAATTTAGAAAGTAAATCTTAATGCGACAGCTTCTTTTATGAAGAATCAGATTTAGATTAAAAAATGAAATAATCCTTGCCGTCAGGCTGTTAGGAAAAATTTAGAGAGTTTATGTTTTTTTTAGAATCTGTATAATTGACTTTATTAGTATAAGATATATACTAAGTATGTTGTGTATATTAAACGAAAATAGGAGGCAGTATGATTTCAAAATTTAGCGTTAAGAAACCGTATACCGTACTGGTAGCGGTGGTTCTGGTAATTATTCTGGGTGTAGTGTCCCTTACCAAGATGAGCACAGATTTATTACCGAACATAAACCTGCCATATGTGATTGTTATGACAACCTATCCGGGAGCCAGTCCGGAAACGGTGGAAACGGTCGTAACAAAGCCGGTGGAATCGGCAATGGCAACCATCAGTAATGTGGAAAGCATTACATCTACATCGAATGAGAATTATTCCATGGTCATTATGGAATTTGCACAGTCGGCAAATATGGACTCGGTATCTTTGGATATCAGGGAAAGTCTGGACCAGATAAAAGCATATTGGGATGATTCCATCGGAAATCCGATTATTATGAAATTAAATCCGGACATGCTTCCGGTTATGGTAGCGGCAGTTGGTATGGAAGGAATGGATACTGCACAGATTAGTGATTATACTAACGATTATCTTTTACCGGAGCTGGAAAGCATTGAGGGTGTGGCATCTGCATCTGCCAGCGGACTTCTGGAAGAAAGTGTCCATGTGATTATCCGCGAAGATAAGATTGCAGCTATCAATGAAAAGGTTTTTGGTGCCATTGATTCCGAAATGGAAGAGGCAAAACAGGAACTGGAAGACGGCAGAAAGGAAATTGCTGACGGAAAAGCGGAGCTTGCAGACGGCTGGAAAGAAATAGATGAAAATCTTGCAGATATCGAAGATGCTAGAAAAGAAATCGCGGATGGAAAAACAGAGCTTGCCAATAAGAGAAATGATTTGGCAAATGGCAAGCAGGAGCTGGAGACGAAGCGAAAAGAGGCGGCAGATAAACTGGCAGAAAATACCGCCAAGGTGGTAGACGGAATTGCACAGATAGAAGCCAATAAAGCATCTTTAAATCTGGTAATTGCACAGCTTGAACCCACCATAAAACAGTTGGAGGCAGCAGGACAGAGCAAAGAGAACTTACAGACGGCTGTGGCAGGAATCGAACAGGCAAAAAGCGGAATTGAAGGAATGCAGGCACAAATGGTAGCAGGCGGACAACCCGCAGAAGATACGGATGCGGTAAATTCCATTATACTGAGTGACCCGACTTTTGCAGGAATAGTTAATAATATTTTAGGAAGTGATTACCTGACTGCAAATCCTGCTCCTACATGGGGACAGCTTAAAAGCGATATACAGGCAAAAGCCGAAACTCCCAAACAGGCAATAGAAGCCTATACACAGTACGAAGAAGCCAAGGCGGGGCTTGCCAAGCTTGAAGCAGCACAGAAAGAAGCAGAAGACGGACTGGAAGCTCTGACCAAAGGAGAAATGGAAGCGGCAGCAGGCTTTGGAAGTGCGGATGCACAGTTGGCTTATGGCGAAGCACAGCTTACCATGGCAGAGGAGCAGTTAAAATCCGGCGAAGAACAGTTAGACACAGGGCTGGAACAGATTGAAGCCGCCAAAGAGCAGTTAGAGGATGCCAAAACACAGCTGGAGGATGCGGAAAAGCAGTTAAACGATGGCTTTGAGCAGTTGGAGGAAGCAAGACAGGATGCGTACCTTTCTGCGGACATGGAAGGCATTCTGACCGTAGATACCGTAAAAGGATTACTGACCGCACAGAATTTTTCCATGCCTGGCGGTTATGTTACAGAGGATGGCATTGACTACCTTGTCCGCGTAGGTGAGAAACCGGAAAATATCGATGAACTGAAAGAAATGCCTCTTATTAATGTCAATATGGATGGTGTGGATGTGATTACACTGGGGGATGTTGCAGACGTATTTATGACAGACAACAGTGCGGACATTTATACCAATTTAAACGGCAGTGCCGGAGTTATCGTTTCCATGCAGAAGCAGACAGGATATTCCACAGGAGATGTTTCTGATAAGATAAACGATAAGTTTGCGGAAATGATGGAAGAAAATCCCGATTTGAATCTGATTAATCTGATGGACCAGGGAATTTACATAGATATGGTTATGGATTCCATTTTCAGCAATATCATTGTAGGATTCGGACTTGCCATCGTTATTTTGATTATTTTCTTAAAAGACTTTAAACCGACGCTTGTTATTGCGGTGTCCATTCCCATCAGCCTGGTGACTGCTGTTGTATGTATGTATTTCAGCGGTGTAACCTTAAATGTAATCTCCCTTTCGGGACTGGCACTGGGAATCGGTATGTTAGTGGATAATTCCATCGTTGTCATTGAAAATATTTACCGGCTCCGTAAGGAAGGATATTCCATGCGTGAGGCGGCAATCGAAGGAAGCAAAGAAGTGGCAGGAGCCATTACGGCATCCACCTTGACAACGGTCTGTGTATTCCTGCCCATTGTCTTTACAGAAGGGATTACAAGACAGTTATTTGTGGACTTGGGGCTGACCATCGGCTACTCCTTGTTAGCCAGTCTGATTATGGCATTGACAGTGGTACCTGCCATGGCATCCAAGGTCTTAACTTCCACAAAGGATGGTACCGAAGGCGGATTCTTTGAAAAATTAAGTAACTGGTATGGCAGAATTCTGGAAAAATGTTTAAAACATAAATTTATAATCATTACAGCTTCGTTGGTGCTTCTTGTGGTAAGTGCCATGCTTTCTCTTTCCAAAGGAACCGCCTTTATGCCGGAGATGGACAGCAACCAGTTAAGTATGACGGTAACACTGCCAAAAGATACTCCGTTAGAAGAGACGGCAGAGGTAACGGATGAAATTGTAGAAAGACTTGGTACCCTGGAGGAGGTAGAGGATATTGGTGCCATGCTTGGTTCCGGTTCCATCAGTCTGTCCGGAGGAAGTGACAGTACCAATTCCACCGTAATTTACGTGACAACCAGTGAAAAGAAAACAAAAACCAACCAGGAGCTGGCAAAAGAGATTGAAGAAATGATGGCGGATTTAGAGAATGTAGAGCTGTCCATTCAGACCACCTCCATGGATATGAGTGCCCTTTCCGGCTCCGGAATCAGCATCCAGATACGGGGAAGGGAATTAGATACCCTGCAGGAAATTGCACCCAGGCTTGCAGAGATTGTAAAAAATGTGGAAGGAACCGCAGATGTTTCGGATGGTCTGGAAGAATCCTCGGGAGAAGTCCGGGTGCTGATAGACCGGCAAAAAGCCATGGATTACAGCCTGACGGTGGGACAGATTTACAGCCAGTTGTACAGCAGGCTTGCAACACCCACCAGTGCCACGACACTGGCAACGGCAATCAAGGAATATGATGTTTATGTAATTAATGAGAAAGATAATGCCTTAACGCGTGATGAATTAAAAAATATCATGTTAGATACCACCGATAAAGACGGCAAAAAGATAAAAGTACCTTTGTCAGAGGTTGCCGATTTTGAGGAAAAAGAAAGTCTGAAATCTATCAGTCGTGCAGAACAGACCAGATACGTAACGGTATCTGCACAGATTGCGGATGGATATAATGTCGGACTGGTTTCGGCAGATTTGGAAGAAGCATTAAAGGATTTTGAACTTCCAAGCGGCTACAGCCTTCATTTTGAAGGTGAAAATGAAATGATTATGGATGCCATGGAGCAGCTTATGCTGATGTTAGTGCTTGCCATTGCATTCATGTATCTGATTATGGTTGCACAGTTCCAGTCCTTACTGTCACCGTTTATCATTATGTTTACCCTGCCGCTGGCATTTACCGGAGGATTTCTGGCACTGTTCTTAAGTAACAGCGAGGTAAGTGTTATTGCAGTAATCGGATTTGTTATGCTGGCAGGTATTATTGTAAATAATGGTATCGTGCTGGTAGATTATATCAACCAGTTAAGGGAACAGGGCATGGAAAAGAAAGAAGCCATTTGCCAGGCAGGAAGAACCAGACTCCGCCCGGTATTGATGACAGCCTTAACAACCATATTCGGACTTTTCGCCATGGCGTTTTCTTCCGGTATGGGAGCAGACCTGTCCAGACCCATGGCACTGGTTACCATTGGAGGACTTACCTACGGTACACTGCTTACCCTGTTGGTAATTCCCTGTATTTATGATATTTTTCATCCTGAAAAAAAGAAAAACAAAAATAAAGCAGTAAATATCTGATAAAATAAAAAAGCTGCCGCACTAAGAAATCTGGTTTTCTGGTGCGGCATTTTTTGTGGGATGGGATTACGGCTGCAACCTGCGGCGAAGGAATCCGTAACCACTTTTACAGCCTTAATATTTACGAAAAAACTCCAGGAGAAAGGATTTTGCGATTAGGAAGAAATAAAAAAACAAAAAAACTTCCGATTTTATAAAAAATGGTATTGTAATAACGAATATTGTGTGCTAAAATGTCAATAAAGAAATGAAAAAGTCAAAAACAAATACAGTTAGTCCTCTATAATTTTAACAATGTCATTCGGAGTACAGTCGAGAATCCGGCAGAGAGTATCAAGTGTGTGCATGGTAATACTTCTGTTTTGTCTTAAGGAATCTAAGGTTCCGGTTGAAATCTGGTATTCTTTTATTAACTGATACTGCGATATTTCTTTTCTTCGCATGGTTTCCCACAGTGGACTATAATCAAACATATCTTAAACACCTCTTGATATATTTAGTATAGACAACCTTTTTTGCATTGAATATTGCCGAAAATTAGGCTATAATAAAGCAAAAAATATAGACAAGAAGGAGATAATTAAAGGAAACTATGGAAAAAAAAGAGACAACAGAACAGATGCAGCAAAAAGAACCAGGTCTTCGGATGAGATATATTGATGATATGTTTGATATCATAGAAGATTTGCATACTTTACAGGATGTTGTGGAGACAATGATAAAAGTAACAGAGGAATCAAATCTGGGAGAAGAGATGCTTTCCGGACTGAATATTATCAATCAGAGTATTGGGGGAATTGTGTCTTCTGTGAACAGCAAGCTGGAAAAGATAGAATAAGAAAGAAAAATAAAAAAGAGAATTTCTTACGAAATTCTCTTTTTTAAGCTGCTAACGGGAATC
>CAZDAT010000059.1:0-11584 GCA_964503695.1 uncultured Lachnospiraceae bacterium | reverse complement strand
GGTATCCTCATTAACATAATCAATAGCCCGAAGAACACACCAATGCTTGCCCCTGTCGACACGCTGTTGCACCCTGTGTCCGATTTTAGAGGAATCATTGGATAACTGCCCACGCTTTACGGTAAACGAGCGTGTCGGACAAATGTGAGAGCTGTACAGCAGAGCAGAAAGTAACTACCCCCTAGTAGAGTCGTTTTTAGCACATAAACGACCTTTGAATGATTAAAAAAGACACCTACCCGATTAAGGTAAATGTCTCATAACAACTTCTATTCCAATTATCTATGGATGCAGATTCTTCTTTAGAACCACAACCAACTACTCCTAATACATGAAACAACATAATAATCGACGGATTAATGGACTACCACTTAATAGTTCTCAAGTGCTTCAATAAGCTCATCATAAGTGTATGGAAACTCTGGCTCAGGTAGCGACATTACATCTGTTCCTAAAAATTCACTTGCGTTACTGATGGCTGTACTTTCACTTAAAGTACTATGTTATCATATGCTTCAACTACAGAAGAATAAAACTCTAAATCATATACAGATGTAGCGTCTTCTTTATTAAATGCCTGTGCTAATAACTCATCATACTCATCCGCTGTTACTTGTTGACCATTCCAAGAATAACTAAATACTATAATTCCATTAGCATCTGTTACTATGTTTCCATTATCATCATAAGTCTCCCAATACTCTCCACTTACAACATTAGTAAATTCTCCATCTTTAAGATTAAAAATATTATCAAAATAATAACCCATATTTCCAGTAGAGTTACATAAAAGCCCTTGTTTCTCCAAATAGTCGAAACTTAATCTCTGTGTATTCAGTTCAACTACAGAACCATTGTAATAAGTACATATTATATTGCCTGCTGCTTCACAATCCCCATGTAATACTAACTCTGGAATTTCATCATCATCTAAATAGATAAAGCTAAAACTATAATCACTCACATAATTATTCGCATAGTTCTCATACGCTGGCAGTACTTCGCTCTTAACTACATAAGCATTTTTTTCTTCTTCACTCATGGATGCCGTAGGGTCAATGTATTCATCGGTATTGAATGATTTATATGCAACTACTGATGGCAAATCAAAATCTGCTATATCTTCATATGCCCAAAACTCAATCGTTAGCTCACCATATGCATTATCCACTTGCAGACCATCACTACCCCAGCCTAACCAGATATGCTCTACATCTGATAAATAAAATGTAATACTCTGTACCGTTTCACTTTCTTTGGAAATTATTACATTATAGTTCATGGTACTAGATATAGGACTGTTCTCTGGCTCTGCATACCCAAGCGTAAGGTATTTGATATATGTATTATATACTTCAGTTCCGTCTGAAAGAATTCCGCTTATTTTTATGGTTCCTGCTTCATCCCCACTGCTATATTGAGGTTCTTCGTTATAATTCTCTATTACTTCATCAAAAAACTCTAACATATCATCTCTGGAAAAATCGACATTAACCGTTTCAAAAGAGCCTTCATCCTTCTTCGCATATGCTAAATTATTTTCTGAAACATAAAATTCAAAAGGAAAATCTTCTATATGTCCAATATCAGTCTGTGTAAACATCAACTCATAATATCTGCCATTTTCTGCATGAACTTTATTACCTTTGAAAGTAGTATCAGACTGAACGGTGATGCCGTCATTAACTTGACTTCCATTCGCAGTTGTATAAAGTTGTGCAGTTGCCTCTATATGACATACAAAATCTTTGATATCAGTTATCGAATCAAATGCATTCTCTATTGTTTTTTCTGTCTTTTTCTGTTCCTGCTGCACAGACATTTGATGAGCTACCTTTGGTATTGTAGATACTAACCACCACAATATGCATACACAAACGACAACTATTATACATATTTTTATCGGAGATATACTTCGCTTCTCCTTTGTATGTGCGTCTTTCTCTTCACTTATATTTCCTATTGTAATTTTTTCTCCACAATTAGGACAAAACTTGGCATTGTCTTCCAGTTTTGCTCCACATTTATTGCAAAACATATCCTACCCCCTATTTTTACACTTATCTTTTGCTGAACAAAGTGCTTTATTAAATGCTCTGACTTCTTTTACTCCACCGTACTTAGAAACATCTACACATATAACTCCACCTTCAAAGCATACTTCATAATATACTTTCTTTGTGAGATAATAAGCCGCAAAAAAAATAGCAAAACATAATGCTGCCAATAAAAACCATGTAACTTCACTATCAGACACACTTAAAGCAAAACCCAAAACTAAACTTAAAATTGCTAATATCAAAAGCCAGTATCTCTGAATATAAACAAAACCCGAAGCAGTAATATTTTCTAAATTTACAGTATACTCTTGGTCTACCTTAACACGTCGACCTAATGCCTTTGTAAAACATTTACCTTTGAAATAAAAACGCTTATCTGTTAAAATTCCAAAACCTTTACGCAGGACACCTCCATGAAGCAGACTATCTAAGTAACCGCTACCCATTACAGCAATCTTCTGTTCCTGTGGGTCGATAATAATTTCAGATAAATTCTTAATACCTTTTTCTTCCTGCTCCTTCTTATAAGCCTCCCGACTGGCATCAACCTGAGCTTTTGCTCCTGCAACAGCCTTGTTCATCTGTTGACTTGCATAATTGGTAACATCCGAAAAATTAATATTCGTACTGTTACCTATTTCCTTACCGCAGTTAGGACACTTTGCAACACCATCTGCTAATTCTTTACCACAATTTGTACAAAACATAACTTTTTCCTCCAGTCTTATATATCATCAAAAGCCACCAGTCTTTTCAACTGGTGACCTTGCTATTTCCTTATTTACCACTAATTGTAAAGAATGTCTGACCATCAATGAATACATCTGGATAATCAGCAATTGTGAATTCAGAACTGAAATCAATATTATTGTAAATGTCTGCCTGTGTCTTAGTTGCTTTACCAAACCCAAACACTACCCCATCGTAATCTGATGGATATGTTACACTATAAGTAATTATACACTCGTTATTATCATTAACTTCAGTGTATGACTTATGACTACAATCATACTTTGTTCCATCAACATCAACTATAACACTCTGATTTACTGCACCATCGTCAAGATTTGATGCTGCACTTTCAAAAGACTTACCTGTATAGCGGTCAAATGCTGTAATATTAAAAGTATTACCTGTTTCCTTTAAAGGCATTGTTACTTTAATAACATCCTGACTATAACCTTCCTTATTATCAAGAACAAGAGAATACATAAAAACATGGATAGGTACATCTTCAACATCATCGGTAAGTGTATCACCTGAGCCGATAGCTAAAGGAACTGTTACATCAAACTCAAAGCCATCGCTAGGATAGATGCTAATACCATGCTGACTTAAGAAGTCTCCTGCAACCTCCTCTGTTGATTCGACTTCTTCGATAGTTTCAGTCTCCTCAGTAGCAGGTTCAGTCTCTTCAGTGGTAGGTTCAGCTACCTCAACTGTACCCCCTGCATTTGTTTCCTGTCCACTTGCATCCGTAACTGGAATATCACCCGTAGTAGTATCATTACCACCACAAGCTGTCAACGTGCTACAAGCAAGTAAACCACATAACAATAAACTCAATACTTTTCTTTTCATAAATTTCATCCTCCGTTTTATAAATTTTACACAACATCCTAGATTATACCATACAACTTCCATTTTGGACACTTTTTTCTGCTATTTTGGACAATAATTTTATTCGGAGGTGTCCAATATGGCTGAACGCATTAACCAGCACTTAAATCCCATTGTTGGTACTAACATTCGCCGATTACGCAAAGAGCATGGTCTGAAAGCAACTGAAGTCATAGCCCAGCTACAGGTAAAAGGCATTAACGTAACCACAGGCATATTCAGTAAAGTAGAAAACGGCAGAAACAACCCGACTGTCGATATGCTGATTGCCCTGACTGATATCTTTAAGTGCGATTTTAACGAATTTTTCAAACAATAAGCGACTGCATCCCTTAACTCCTACGATGTAGCCGCTTATTGTTAATTTACGATTTTGAACTTGTCATGCTCGATGAGAACTGCAATAGAGCCTGACTGCGGCGATAGCCATACCCCATGTAGCTGGCTCATATCATCAACATAATCGACTCTGAAGCGACTTCCTGCTGGCTTTCCACCACCATAGCTGTCCTCAATAGGTTCTGTAAGCTCTATAACAGTACCTTTAGGATACCGCATGGAATACAACATCTTTTTATCAATCGGCTGACTCATCAGATACTCCTTTCCACGCTGACAGTTTCTCTGCCTCTTTCAGAAATACAGTTCCGCATGCGATATGGTCTATCGGCTTGAGCAGACGCTCTATCAGCTCCACATCTTCCTCCAGAATACTGTCAAATGTGTCACCTTTATATCTGACCACCAGCAGATTGCCAGCAAAGGCTGTGATAAACTTCCCATTTTCATCATATAACGCACGATTGAGCGTCTTTCCAAAAATGACAGCATCTCTTGCACCAATCAGCACAAGGTCATCATTCAATGTAAAAGTTTCAATCTCATCACCCACACACTCCTGCTCCGCTTTGAGAGAATTGGCAAGCTCCGACAGATACCCCTTATAGACAACACCATCCGAAGCTCTCAGAAAATAGGCTCTTATATACTCACTGTTCATACTGCTCACCTCTATCCCCATCAGAATCAGCACCAACTTCTTCAGTGCCATCAGAACTATTGTCATCAGAAACAAGCTCTGAATTTTCATCGTCACTTGGAAGTTCCAGCTTGAAATATTGGTAGCATTCATCACGCAGGATTTTATATCGTGCCTCTACATTAGGACGCTTGACATTTCCAGAGCCACTAAATTCTTTGTAGTCCTCATTGTCAGATGCAAAGAACTCATTGAGGAAATTCTTGTAATCCGAAGCCCCGATACCTTCATAGAGCATCTGCTCTGCAAGAGCAACAATAACTGCTACATTGTTTTTACGCAGGTACTTAGCCTTTTTGTCAAAGACTCCAAGATAATCAACAGTTTCGCAGAAGTTTTCCTGCTCCTGCTGAGTAAAGTTATTTTTAAGATATGATGCAAATTTTAAGCACTCGGCAACAGACACAGACTTGTAATCGTCATAATCTGACATCAGCATCAGTGACTGGAGAGCCATGCACAAATCTTCCTCTCTGAGTGCCTGAGCTGTGGTCATGTTCAAGCCCTGAGAAAAGAAAGGTTTCTCAACTACCCCTGCAAAATAATTACATAGTTCAACTCCCAGCTCTGGCTTGGCTTTCTGAATGGTACTCAAAGGAACTCCACTATTTATGTTAGTAAACAACATAGTTTGCTCCTCTTCTGAAGCATTGGCAATTACCTGAATGTTAAACTTGTAAGAATTGATACCATTCTGTAATTCCTGTGGCAACTCACTAAAGAGCATACCAGCCAGTTCAAACATATCCCCGTCAATTTCTACATCAGGCGTACTGCCATGCAATCTGTATTCATCATTCATAAAGCTGAATAAGTTGGTAGTACGCTGTGCTCCGTCAAGAACTGAATAGCAGGACATTGTCTTGCCTTTTTCATCAACCACATCTTCATCATTTTTGATAAATACCACTGGTGGAATATAACTATCACTAAGGATACTCCACACTAACATAGACTTTGCAGGCAATGACCACATGCCAGTATGTCTCTGGAATGAAAGGTCATACCTAAGAGCATTTTTCTCCTCTTTCCATTTTTTAAGATTACTGAGTCCAATATTTAATGTACTTCTATTCACAATCTCCATCCTCCTCTGTAAATTCTTCAGAAACAAAACCATTCCCTACAAAAGAACTATAAGGGCTAACACTTCTGAATGTCTCTGGAATGGCAAGGTGCACTGCAACACCTTGTCATTAGACTCATACTATTTTTTCATTGTATCCACAGATACAGGCAGACTGCTTCTATTCATCGCCATTTTCCCCCTTAATCTCTGCATAGTGCATTTCCAGTTCGACACGTTCCATATCACCTAACTCCTTAATCGTATAATTGCCAGTATTGTAAATATACGCTCTCAGGTCTTCATCATCTAAGTCATCCAACTCTGCCTCTTCACAATCGCTGGGTGTATAGCTGTAGTTACAGTTATCTATCCCTGAGAAATTGTGATTAAACGAAAAGCATCCGTTGATGTAGGCAGCCGACTTACCATTGTCAAAAACATTTCTGCTCGAATCAAATTCTTCCTTCTGATACTTCAAACCTGAGATGTCTGCATACTCCTTTTTGAGCAAATCGTCAAGAATCCCTTTGGCTACCTCTGTTTTCAGATTACCAATAAAGATATTGTTACCCATGCCACAACTCATGGATGAAGTAGCAAAGATACTGGGAGTCGTGTTGAAAGGTGCGTTTGCTGCATCCATACTGAATACCAATGCGTTAGGTTCTACCCCCGCCTTGCACTCTTCAAGCATACGAAACATGTGATTGTTGAATTTTACCCTCATTTCAACGGCAGGTATAACCTTCGCAACTGTAACAATTTTTCCATCAAAACTTTTTAATCTCATAAGTATTTTTCCTCCTTGACTTATACAAATGGCTGATGAATGCCATCTTCCTCAAATGCTTTTTCTGTTTCAAGATATCTGTCAATTTCATCCAGCAAAACGCTAAAATCATCTCTGAATAATAACTGGCAACTCCACCATAATACTGTAAGCAGTTGGTTTGCTTCTTTTGGTCTGACTTCTTTACTTGGATTGAGTGTGATGCACTTAGTAAGTGCTAATCTGGCTCTCTTATAATCGTAATTAAAAAGCCCTCCAATGAACCATGTCCTTAAAATATTCTCACGACACCGCTTCTCAGCACCTATCTTTTCTAGGTTTATCGCTTTTGCAATATCTGAAAGGTCTGCGTTAATATTTTCACGCATACGCTCTCGTGCATCATTAAGATGCTTATTTGTCATAACATCTATTAACGCAATAATTATCACCTCCTGAAGATAGACTCACCCTATCAGGATGAGCCTGCTTTTTACTGCATCCCAAAGAACACACGAAAGAACTCTGCCACTTTTGCAGGCGGTAAATCATTATCTTCACAGTTGCCCGTATCGATAATAACCACCCCTGACAGTCCTTCATTTTTGTAAAACTCCTGAAGCTTCTCTGCCTTTTCAAGCCGATGCTGCACGTTCAACACTTTCCATGAGCTTACAAAGTTTGTCTTTTTGTGCCTTTTTGCAGGGCAAATAACGACAAAACGATTGGGATGCTTCATACAGATATTTCTGTACTTCATCGTTGACCTCCCTTTACCAGTTATAGAAACCCTTTCAGGGTTGTGTTATGTTTTACCTCTATCTTCGAAGCAGGTCAAGTTATCTTGCAAAGTATTTTGCCAGCTTAAAATTATTCTTCAAAATCCTTGCTGTCTCAGGTACTTTCTGCTGTCTGAACATAAAAAATAGAGGTATCAACTACCCCTATATCAGCACATCTACTAATCCTCCAATTCATCAATACTCTCATATAACAACCTTGCTATGAAAAGCAGGGCATAATCATTATAGATAACTTCATCATCTGTACTTACCATGTTTTGAACCATAGCTGCTGCCGCTTTTATTTTATCAATAGTTTCCTGCATTTTATCACGCTCCCCTTTCAAAGTAGGTGTATGATACCATTGATTTTATGATTGTCAAGTCATGTACTTTTTATAAAAATATGCCTTACATAGAACTGCAATGGCTGACTCTACCCCAATAGTTATCAAAATATCCAAAATAAACTCACAGCTATCAACTACAGGTAATGGCTTGGCTAAATCCAATACATGGGTTACAAGGTCTGCAAGATTACTCGGAGAAAATCAATTTTGCTGATGAATAAATGACCTTCACACGAGCAAGCACCTGCAAGACTTCCCAATGCTTATTTTAACTGCAAAAATTACTACCTGCTTAAAAGGCAAAATAATAGGCTGAAGCACATACAACTCCAGCCTACTACCTTGATTTATATTAACTCAGAGGATTGTTTGCTATCTCTCTGACGGATAGCACTTATAACTGCCCCTGTGACCTCATCCATATCCATATTGTCATACATGGATGGATACATATTTTGTAACCTTATTAAATCCAAAACATCGCTCATATATGATGCATACAATGATGACTCAGCAAGCAGGTCTAGGATGGCATACCCCAACGACACCTTTCGCCCCACCTTCTTGAGCATTCTTGTTGGAACAAAAGGCTTTTCCCAATTAATATCCTTATAAAAAAGATACCTCCTGCCTTTACTTGCAACTACAAGATGGGTAGTCGTTGCCTCAATAATATTTGCATTTTCAATACACTGTCTGAATCCATGCTTCGTGACACCAGTAATCCTTATTGAACCATCGTCAGTGACCTGCATCCTCCAATTTAGTAAATCAGAGGTATCTATCTTCCTATAACCTTTATCTTCTAAGCTCATAGTAACTACCCCTCAACACCTTTGTACTGTTCAAAGAACTCCTCGATATGCTGTACACAAGTATCTAAACTACATAAATTCAACGGGTCTTGAATACCTGCCATCTCCAAGATACTTGCATTGAGAATATCATCTGAAAAGCCTTCTGCCTCTGAGCTATCCCAATTGATGAGAGTTTCTCCAGCATCAAACTTCTGTCTGACTTCCTCTGGGACAAAACCATCAGGGCTTAACTGAATGAGGACATGGGCAAGGGAGCATTGCTCTTTTACCCAGCGATAAAAGATTTGAACTGGATTGTTAGGGATGTCAACGATACATCGGTAGACAAAATAATCCATGTCACCGATTGGAGTATGAATATTATAGAAATGATAATTATTAGTAACTACCCTTGAAAGGGTACATTCAACGAAAACATTATGCGACTCATAAGGTACAACCAATGATACATCCGCAGCAATATTATCATATTCCAATAGTTCCATCTGCAATACCAACCTGCACCAAGAGTCTACAATAGAAATGATGTGCCTGTATGCGTCCATAAGGACAGTATCCATAGCAATATCAACACCAGTATTGTAGATTGGCACAATATCTCCAATAATCTCCTGCATTTGCTGCGATAACTCTGCGGTTTTGTCATATAAAAATGACTCCAAATTTTTGTAAAACATAAATCAATACCTCCTACTGAGTAAAATAAACTTGGATAATGGAAAAGACTTCCTCTTAGAGAATGTCTTAACCATCATCCCTTAATATATAGGGATAACTCAAGTTATTAAAAATTATCTCTATTACCAGTAGTTGTTTGTATTAATGACCTATATGCGTCCAGTTTACTATATGTAAAAAGTCAACTCAGATATGAACTATTGCTACTTTTTTTATATTACTGATTGCTATTCATATTTATATTCTAAAAGATATCAGAACAGAATAAATAGAGCTAGGGATTACACCCTAGCTCCTGTAGCATAATTATGAACTATATCATTTTCACGATACTCTTCAGCTAATTTAGCAACCTGACCATAACTTTTATGCTCTTTACCATCAAAAGGCAACTTCATAAATTCCCTAAAAGGAATCACAACAGTTTCTCCGCCATAAGGAATAACCCTTCGAACATCAAAATTGCAAATCATCATCTCCCCAGTAGTCTTACTATTGCGGAAGAAAATCACAAAATAATCATCTGCCAAGCCACTTAGCACATCTGGATTTGAAGTATAATAAGGCTTTTTGCCATCATATTGAACAGTAAATTCATTTACAAACCCAGCAAAGTAATCTCTATAACATTTAATAAGTGGCTGACCTGCTTTTTGAGCATCTGTTCTTTTGCCATTTCCCACTGGAGCTTTGTTTGTGTAAAACTCACGATACTGCATAGAAAATAACCACTTAAAATCAGAACCTCTAAGCTGGTCAAGCATAATCTTATGCTGCTCATCTCCGAAAGCAGTATTGTATCCAGTGGTAAGAAAATATGGACTGTCCTCGTATATGAAGCCATCTGAAAAAGTTTCAACAAGCTGTGAAAAATCTGCACTCTGAACATGCGACTTTTTCATTGCCTTCATGAAATCTTTTCCATTACCAAATTGGATGTCTTTCGGCTTTAAAGTAAGCTCAGATATTATTTTATAACTTTTCCCAGAATACTTATCCAACAATTTTTGAAATGGAACTACCCCTACTGAATTAGCCTTAAATACCTCTAACCTATTCTCTAAGTACGCATAATAATTTTTAGTATCCATATCAGTAACCTTATGAGTATTCCCACTGAATCCATTCGCATCAATTGCATTAATAAAATACCACGCAACTCCTATATCATAATACATCTGTATATCTTTTTCTGACGGATTAGAAAAATCGACAGCGACCACATCTAAAGCACTAACATACATCTTATAGATTTCTTCATAATTATTGCGAAGTCTTATCATCAGTTCATCATAAGCTGCATCCGTAATTTTAGAATACTTTTTCACTTTTCCCTTATGCACCGCCCACATATCAGATGTGTAGTGATTCGCTCCATTGCTCAAATCTCTGCTTACAAAAGAATTGTGCAGTTTTGCCAAGCGGGTTCTGACTTCTTTCTCGTCATGCGACATACTATATAAAAAACATGCAGCTCCTATATCAAAATCATTGACAACCATTTCATTTGCATCTACCGATGCTGCTACACAGCCTGAGCCAGCAAATACATCTATAAACGGCAATAACTGTTTCTTCTTTGGAGCAACCCATCCCTTAGTAGCAGGGTCAAAAAACCTCACCTCAGCTTCTTGTCTACTAGCTTCATAATATGCTGACTTAATAACCTTTGTCAAATATGGTTGCTTTTTTCCATTCCTTCTAATATTGATTGCATGATATGAATCTCTATTAATCAACTTTCTATACCTTGGACTCACTTCCCACTTATTCAGTATATTAGGCTTTATACCAAACTTTTCCAGAAAATCAGCATCGCCAAAATTATATTCAGTTATGCAATAAAAACAAATCTTCTTAAACAATACTGGATAATTTGTTCTTTCTCCTGTAGCCTGGTCACATAATATACCAATACTGCCAGCTTGTGAAAATCTATAAAAAAGCTGAAACCAACTAACAAGGTTTTTAGTGTCACCAGCTATAACTGTACCCTTTTTACCTTTACGCTCTGTAACAATAAAATACTTAAACGCATTCATTAACTCATCATATAGAGCAAACGACTGAGCCACATTAGTATCACCAGCCAGCACAGCATCTATATATGTTTTTTCATCTCCAGATATTTTTTCAAATGGCTCATAAGTGAGCAACTTAAGCATCAATTCACGCATAAAAAATAGACCTACCTTTCCTTAAGATAAGTCCATTGTACTATATTCGTTACCGACACGCTATTACAAAATAAGACCGAACCTGAAAAAATGGCTCTATGCAGGAATCACATCCCCACGCTCAAATCCGCATGTTTCAAGGGTTTGTTGGCACTTTGAGCCAAACTTTAGAGCCAAAAATGACCCGAATCGGAGTAAAGCATCCCCATTTCATCCCCAAAG
>CAZDAT010000058.1:0-11718 GCA_964503695.1 uncultured Lachnospiraceae bacterium | reverse complement strand
GAACGTATCTGATTTGCCCTATGCTGCGCCGCCGTTATCTTGCGTCGCTTTCTTTTTCAAGGTGCATTCGTCACTTCCGGGGGATCGCGGGGAAAGGGGTAAGCCGCTGTCCACCCGGAGCTGATATAGTCAATCCAATTTCATATTGACAATGGCGGTTATGAGCTTGATTTCCAAATGACGCTTCATGTACTCGTCCACGCAGTAGTGCTCTTGTCCGCAGTCATCATAGAGCTTGCGGGTGCAGAGCTTTTTGATGTATCTGTCGTAATGCCGCAGAACCCAATCCATTGCGGACGGATTACCGGCGTGGGCGGCCTCGATCATCGTAAGAGGAAGCAGCTCATAGTCACAAAAACGGGTATTTTCCTGATTCATCGTGCTAACCTCCTTTCGGTAGAAGCGTTTTCAGCCTGTCGCGCATCTTGTCCAGAGCCTTTGTCCTGTGTCGCTGCACCGCGCAGCGGGACATTCCCAGAACGGCTCCGACCTCCTTATCCGTCATATCCATAACGAAACGCAGGATCAGGATGCTTTGTTCTGTCGGGGACAGTTCTGCAAAGACCTCCGCGACTTGCTCATTGTCAATCCGCAGCTCGCAACCGTGCGCCGTAAAGGTGAAGTTGTCGCTGGGATATTCTTCCGTAAAGCAGAGGCTTTGCAGCTCCGAGTACGAAAGATCGCTGAACGTCATTTCCCGTTGATATTGCCGCTTCATAGTCCGCAGGTAATTCATGGCCTCGTTTTTCAAGACGGTCTTGCAAAAGGCGTCAAAACGATACCGCTCATCTTGACGGGGGATACTATCCATCATTTCTCACCCCCTTTCTACGGGGGAATAGGTGGTTTTTTCCCTTTCCGTCAGTACCACACCGGCGGGGGCGTCTTTTGCTCGCCAAAACCTCCTTTTTTGAAAATTTTTTGAGAAAAAAGCAAAAGGCGCCCGGCTGAATAAAGTTCAACCGAGCGCTGGAATGCGGTGTATACAATTCCTACATCGTATAAATTCATGTTCGAGGACATAAAACACCCAAGCAGCATACAGGCTTTTTTTGAGCACACGGAAACTATCCAGGGATAGATTGAGTTCGACATAGCGGCAATCCTCCTGTTGACGCCGCTTATTTCTCAGCTATCAAGTTATAGTGAAAACATAAACGACGGCATTCCCGGAAAAGCCGCCGTTCAAGAAAAGGTTATAGTAAGACCATGCCTGAACTACCCGCCGTCATGCGGCTTTTCCTTTTTTGCGTTTAATCATTCTCATCAAAACAATGCTCTTTAGAAAAATGAGCCGATGATGACAGCCTCATGGACTGTCGATCATCGGCTCTGCGTCTGTGCGTCTGGCTCTTTGATGATAATATTTCCTTCTTTCAGATCAATCAGCGTTTCTTTCCGACACTTGGGACAGAATAAGGGAAAGTTTATCAATATCGTATCTTCATCGTATCTTCATAGACTTTCGTTCGAGTCTTTCTTCCGCACACGGGACAAAGCACCCATTTCTTCTGCCCGGCCATTTCAAATTAAGGACCTCTTCCTTTGCCCGGCATGAGATCACAGGTGCCTGCATACGGGCAAGTTCTTTGCTCCTGTCCCTTGAGCTTTTGGAAAGACGAATCGCTGATCGTATGCTCCATCTTGTAGGCTTCGGCTTCGGCGGTGTCGGCATCAACGCCGGCATCAGTAAGTCGTTCCGTAAAATATTGATGTCGCTCATAGAGTTTTTTTGCGACCTCCCGCCCCAAATTTGTCAAGTGCAGAGTATAATCGTCGTTCATGATAAGAAAACCGCCCTCACGCAACAGCTTGACCGCATGGCTAACACTTGGCTTTGAAACACCCATATAGTCGGACGCATCTACTGAGCGCACAAAACCTTTGCTTTTTTGAAGGAGATAAATCGCTTTCAGATAATCTTCACCGGAACTGCGTAATTTCACATCGTCGCCTCCATTCCGTTTTCAAGTGCAATCACAAACAAATCAGACAGTCCACTTTTTCACTCGCTCTTGCTCCGCAATGACATGCGAATACCAGCCATTTATAGAAAGCAACTCCTTGTGCGTTCCTTGTTCTTTGATTTGTCCTTTTTCTAAAACGATAATCTGATCGGCGTTCACAATCGTATTCAGTCGGTGGGCGATTACGACTACGGTTTTGTTTGCCATCAGGGTATCCAGAGCACGGTTGATCTCGCGTTCATTGTCTGCGTCAAGGTTGGAAGTCGTTTCATCCAGGAGGACAATGGGCGCATCTTTTATAAGAGCTCTTGCAATGGAGATTCGTTGCTTTTCGCCGCCTGACAATGTGCTACCGCCCTCTCCTACAATGGTGTCATAGCCGTCAGGGAGCGCAGATATAAAATCATGACACTGTGCGGATCGCGCCGCTTGTTCGATTTCCTGTATGGTCGCAGACGGTTTTCCAATGCGGATGTTATTTGCAATCGTGTCGTTGAGGAGGTATACCTCCTGAAAGACCACCGCGATGCAACTTGCCAGACTATCCGGAGAAATCTCCTTGACATCCGTGCCTCCAATGCGGATATGTCCCTTCTGGACATCCCAAAAGCGTGAAATCAGACTGATGATCGTCGTCTTTCCGCTGCCGGACGGACCGACAAGAGCCGTAACCGTTCCGGGTTTTGCGTCAAAAGAAATGTTACGCAACACCTCAACATCATCTTCATAGAAGAAACCGACATCCTCAAAGGAAATCCCATAGCTCATAAGACCGCTTGCGTCCTTCTGATAGGGCAGGGGCTTTTCTTGCAGCACAGAGGCGATGTTCTCGGCCGCTTTGCTGAAATAAACAATTTCAGGATACAGACTGCCAAGCGTTGACATCATACTGGAAAGTGACGCAGAGACCATGATAACAGCCGTGAAGCGCAGCGTGTCCAAAGAGCCCTGCCAGAAAAGGAGCGTACCCGTAATAAGAGCTGCGGGCAGTATGAGCGATGTTACGATAAAGAACAGGAGCGAAAAGGGCATAACGGACAACTCCAGCTCAATGGAATCCTTCCTTAGCTTTGTAAAGCTGTCATCCAGCCGCTTAAACTGCGTTCCAATCAGGTTATACAGCTTGAAGGTCTTGATTCCGTTGATGTACTCGACCGTTCTGGAAATGACACGGTTAATGCTCCGCTTTTGTTTCCCTCCGTGTTTCTGAGCAAGCTTACCTCCCACGTTCAACAGAGGATAGGCAATTAGGATCAAGGTAAGCGCGACCAGGCCAAATTGCCATGAAATCAGGAACGCAAACAGTAAGGATAACGCGCTGAAAAACAGCACTTTGAAGATGTTTGTTAATAGCTGAGACAATACTTGCTCGAAGTCTGCTATATCGGTGGTCAGATTGGACATCAGCTTTCCGATACTGCTCTTGTTAAAGAAGCCAAGATTCAAGCTGCGGATATGATCTCCGAGAGACAGCCGCAGGCTCGCAGAAATATCCGCGCCAATGAATTGTGTACGCACATAGTTAATGGCGTATAGCGCGGCACGGAGCAAAAACAATCCAAGAAGGATCGCGCTGTACAGCCGCAGATTTTCCATTGTAAAGGAGGCAGTAACGATCTTCCCGATCACCAAGATAAACAGCGAGAACATTCCCATGTGAAAGATAGAATCCATGCAGGAAAGCATCAACGGAAGATAAAGAGCTTTTATTTGGTCGCCCGCAATCTCTCTCATCGTTTTCAAAAAAATTCTCATGATGCTTCCTCCTCCGTATAGGTCTGCCACATACTGGCGTAAAGCCCGTTTCTCTCCAAAAGTTCCTCGTGCGTTCCTTTTTCTGCGATTTGGCCTTGACGGAATACGCAAATCTGATCTGCGCCAACAATCGTATGGAGCCGATGGGCAATCATGATCGTTGTTTTCCCTTGTAGCAGGTTTTGCAGCGCAATCTGGATTTTGTACTCATTTTCAATGTCGGTGTAGCTGGTGGCCTCGTCAAAGACAATGATTGGTGCATCCTTCAAAATCGCTCTTGCAATGCAGATGCGCTGCCTTTCCCCACCAGACATCTTTACCCCATCCTCGCCCAGCCTGGTATCATACCCATCGGGTAAGCTCACGATAAAATCATGTATCTGAGCAGCTTTTGCCGCGGCTTCGACTTGCTCCGGTGTAGCATTGGCTTTCCCAATGGCAATGTTACGGTAAATGGTATCGTTGAGTATAAAAGTCTCCTGGAACACAAACGACACTAAATCCATGAGATTTTCGTCTTTCAATTCTGATATGTTTCTGCCGTCGATTTTGATGGCGCCCTCCGTTACTTCCCAAAACTTCGGTATAAGCTGGGCTGCCGTTGATTTTCCGGCACCGGACGCCCCCACAAACGCCGTAAGGCTGCCTGCTGGAAGATTTAAGTTAATATTCTGCAAAATATCCGCCTTGTCATAACGGAAGGACACATTTTCAAAAGAAACGCCATGCGGCCGTGCCTTTTCCAAGGTGTCTGTGCCCTCCGTCGTATGGGGAATATCCATAATGTCTTTAATGCGGTTCAACCCACTCATGATTTGATTGAACAGCATCGCAAGGTTCACCAAGTTCAAGAGGCTTGAGAGGAAAACGAGACTCATGACCATAAAGAAAAGGTAGTCTTGCGCCGCGAGGGTGCCGTTCAAATAAAGCAGGCCACCGGCAGGTAGCGTAAACAAAATCCCGCTTTCCACCAGCGCCACGAAAACGCCATAGGTATATCCCTGGCTGCGAGTGCTCCGTTTCCAGAAAGAGTTATACTCATGTACCGCGCTGGCAAAATCCTTATAGCTCTCTGCGGTCAGATTGTAGGTTTTCATGACTGGCATGCCATTGATAAACTGCATGACCGCAGAATTGAGCTTTCCCTGCAAGCGGTGGTATTCTGCCATTTGTTTGCCAGTAATCGACATGGCAATCCCTTGAACGAGCGCCCCAAGGATCAGCGGGGCCAGAAGGCAAAGCGCCATAACCGGGTTAACCATCAGCATATAGATGAACATGATGACAGGGGCGCAGATTGCAGAAGATATATCCGGTATCTGATGCGCTAAAAACTTTTCAATGCGCTCAACATCCTCAATGATGACTTTTTTGATTTCCCCGGAGGTGTGGTCTGTGAAAAAGCCGAGATTCACCTTTGCGATATGGGCGCTAATTTTTGAACGTACATTGTACAGCGTGTTAAAAGCCCCCAAATGAGACAGCATTGACGAGGCGATCAGCAACACAAACTTTGCCGCAATAGCGACAGCGGCGATCATCCCGTATCGAAGGATGACACCCGTTTCAAAGGTTTCTCCAAACAGGAACATCAACGTGTGATAAACCATCACATAGGGAATAAAGGCACATAGCGAACTGAGCACGCCAAGCAGTGCGGAAAATGCCAGATGAAGACGGTATTTTCCGGCCAGTTCAAGCAAGTATGCAATTCCCGATTTCTTTTTTTCCATAATCGTGATCTCCTTTACAGCCGCAGACCGTACTGCTGAGGCAACAGTCTCTTTTTAAGCGGTTATGCCAGTGTGCGCCCCTTATTTTTTTATTGCGGCCTGCTCCGTACAATCTTTGACAGCCTCTCGAATTGCATTGCTTGTGATTGTCGCACTCGTAATCGCGTCTACATCCCATGATTGGGCGTCCACAATTTTACCCGGCAGCTCATCCACCGCACGATCTCCTATATCCAACGTCTCATTGTGCGATATGATCCGAACTGCCAATATGCTGTGGTCGTCAAACTCTACCTCTACCATAACGGGGCCGGCATACCCCTCCGCAGAGGAGGTATAGACGCCTGCGGTATAAACTGCTTCAGACTTTCCACAGCCTGCGAAAAGCATCAATACGCAAAGCAAAAGGGCAATGACGGATAATTCCTTCTTTTTCATCTCTCGGCTCCTCCTTCTCTTTCGATAATCTCTGTATGCTCTGTAGTCCTGTATGGGAGGCAAACAGGGACATTTAATATCGGATGGTTGATAACCTCCGCTTCAACATCAAACACTTCCCGCAGGGTCTGCGGAGTGATGATTTCCATCGGTGTACCGGAAGCATGCAGTCTTCCGTTTTTTATTGCTACGAGGTAATCTGAAAACATAATGGCATGGTTCAAATCGTGCAGAACCATGACAACGGTCACGCCGTTCTCCTGATTGAGCTTGCGCAGGAGATACAGAATGTCCAGTTGATGAGAAATGTCAAGATATGTGGTGGGCTCGTCCAAAAACAGCAGTTCCGTTTTTTGCGCAAGCGCCATTGCAATCCACGCTCGCTGCTGCTGTCCTCCTGAGAGCTGATCCATTTCACGATTGGAGATTTCGAGCATATTTGTGCTGGCAAGCGCCCATCTAACAATCTCTCGGTCCTGCATGCTGAGTCCGCCAAGGGAGGAGCGATAAGGAAAACGCCCATATTCAACAAGATCATTTACCGTAATGCCGGAGGGTGTTTGAGCGCCTTGAGGAAGGAGCGCAAGTTTTTGGGCAACAAGTTTTGTCGACATTTTATGAATTGCCTCTCCGTCCAGATACACATTGCCGGATTCGGGAGAAAGGATGCGGCACAGCGTTTTCAAAATGGTGGATTTCCCGGAGCCGTTTGACCCGATCAGCGTTGTAATTTTTCCTTCAGGAATATCTAAGTCAAGCTCCCTGAATACTTTTTCGCCGTTGTAGCCGGCAGACAATCCTTTTGCCTGCATGCGAGATTGCATAGACATTCCTCCTTAAAATCGCTTACGAAGTAAAAACAGAAAGTACGGAGCCGCGAGCACAGAGATTACGATGCCAACCGGTATTTCGCGGTTCTGAAATGCTGACCTGCCAAGCGTATCCGCCAAAAGCAGCATCAGCGCGCCGAAAAGCATGGATACGGGTAGCAAGATTCGGTGTCTGCCGCCGACCAATCTCCTTGCGATATGCGGAGAGACAAGGCCGACAAAGCCGATGCCGCCGCTGACGGAAACACAAGCCGATGTGAGGGCAACAGAGGCAAACAGGAGTATCCTTCGCTCCGTTTCTACACGAACACCAAGGGATAGAGCAGGGTTCTCCCCCAGGGTAAGGATGTCCATGACATTCAATCTCGTAAAAAGAATCGGGAGCAGAAGAAACAAATAAGGCAGCAAAGCCTTGACTTGATACCAGCTTGTCCCCCAAATATTCCCGACAAGCCACCTTGCGACGATTTGATAGCTGCTGTTATCCATATTGGTCGCCATAATCAACATGAAAGAGGAAAAGAGAGCCGCAAGGCCGACTCCGCCCAACAAGAAATATGCCGAGTGGAGTTTTCCTTTCCGTTTCGCAAAGAAATACAGTATTCCGGTTGTGCAAAGTCCTCCCGCTATGGCAAAGATTGGTTGAAAGACCATTGTACGAACATGCAATGCGGGGAAAAAAGCCAGGAACAGCATAACGGCAAAGCCAGCTCCGGCATTGATTCCCAATATTCCCGGATCGGCAAGCGGGTTCCCTGTCACCGTCTGCATAACACATCCGGCAAGAGCCAGCCCCATCCCGCACAAAAGCGAAAGCACAATGCGTGGCATACGAAACTGAACGACGACCACCGACACCTCGCCTGAGCTCGGATGCAGCAAGCTCTGAAAAACCGCTGGGTACGGTATTTTCGCATAGCCGCTGTTCACAGACAAAAGTACCCCCAATGCGATCAACAGCAGGAGAACAAGAGGAATCAGACAGTATTTATGTGCTCTTTTCACAGGACTCTGGCCTCCTTTCGATAGGTGAGTGCGAAAAAGACAGGAACGCCAATGATAGAAACCAGTGCCCCGACAGGTGTATCGAAAGGGGCGTTTACTGTCCGAGCTGCCACATCCGCCAAGACCAGCACAACGCCACCAAGCAATGCGGAAACGGGCATTATCCTCCGGTAGTCGCCGCCGACAAGAAAGCGGGCAATGTGAGGGACGATCAATCCAAGAAAGGATATTCCTCCCACAAGCGAAACACTGGCTCCCGCCAAGAGCAGTACCACAAGTATGCCGATCATCCTCACAACTCGGACGTTGATGCCAAGACCGATGGCGTTGTCTTCTCCGAGAGCCAGCGCCGATAAGCGCCCAGAGAGTGCAAGCCCGGCGATTCCGGCCACAACAATAAACGGCACGATCAGACCCAAGCTCTGCCAAGTGATCCCGGATAAGCTGCCTGCACTCCAGAAGGAGAGGGCTTTTGTGATCCCAAAGGCAAGGGAGACAGCCTGGCTCATTGCGGTAAGTAAAGCTGAAATCGCAGTCCCGGCCAGAATCAACCGGAACGATTCCGCTTTTCTCTTTCCCGAGCCAAACCCATAAACCAGGATCACCGCAAACGCGGCTCCGGCGAAGGCCGAAAGTATGGTAATGATACTCGAAGCGGCAGGCAGGAATACAGCGGATAGCGCAACAAAGAACCCTGCCCCTGCATTGATTCCCAAAAGCCCGGCATCGGCCAGCGGATTTCGTGTAAGCCCCTGCATTACAGCGCCGGAGAGAGCAAAGGCCGCCCCCGTAAGACAGGCGGCCAATGCTCTCGGCATGCGCATATCTATCATGATCTTGCCAATGTCCGAAGCGTTGGCAGGGTGCATGACGGTGTCTGCAAGGATCTTGATGTTTCCGCCTGCGATCCCGGTAGAAACAGAAAAGGCTAATGAAAGAAGGAGCAGCAGGCTCAATCCGATCAGCACGAGAACAAATAATGCGGCAGACTGTCGATATTTCATTCTTGTCTGCTTTTTCTTATTGGGGCCAACCACTCTATTACTCAACATTTCCATGATTCAAAACAGCATTTGCGAGCTTTTCCAAATAGAGTGCCTTGCCCATGGCTGTATATGCCATGTTGTACTGTGTTTCATTGTTTCCGTAATACACATTTCCGGCTTGCACGGCTTTAAGGTTCTGCCAGGCTGCAAGATTTCCCGTGTCCCCAATTGTACCGTCGTCGCTGAAAAAGAAAATGTGATCTGCGTCAATCAGCGAGAAGTATTCGGCATCAACGACCTCTCCCCAAACATCCTCCGGTACGCCCGCCGAGGGAGTGAGCTTCAATTCATCATAGAGCAGTTCACCGGGTCCGCCGGTGCGATAGACGTAGTAAGAACCGAAATGGACGGAGTTGGCCTCTATCACGGCAAAGGTTTCATCGCCGACGGCTTCATGGATCTTTGCCGCAAGCTCGGCAGCGGTGGCATCATAATCTGCAAGCCATTTTTCCACATCGGTTTCTTTATTGAACCACTGGCCTAACTGCTGAAAGCGCCCACGCCAATTCACATAGCTAATGTCGTCATCAATCATGACCGTAGGAGCTATGTTTTTGAGCTGTTCATAGACCTTATCATGTCGGATGTTCATGATAATGAGGTCTGGCTTTAATTCTGCAATTTTCTCCAGATTCAGGTCGCCCGTTGAGGAAGCGCCAGAGTAATTCCCCACGACCTCAATATCTTTTTCGCTGAAAGCCTGTTTCAGATGATCCGGAACGGATACGCCGTCAAACATACTGGTGTTTGCTGAGGCGATCACGTTCATGTTCAGAATCAGCAGCTCCTCCGTCAACCCTGCTACATCAACAATGCGCTGCGGCTCAGCGGGAATCGTCACTTCTCCTTTCATGTCTTTCACAACTACGGTGTCCTTCGATCCCTGCATATCATTTTTAGCTGTAGAGCAGGCAGCTATAGAAAGCACAAGGGCGAAACACAATACAAGCATTATGACCTTCTTCATTTTGATTTCCTCCAAATCATAGCGCCGTGAGTTAGACTTAGCTAACTTGCGGACAAAATAATATCAACTAAACTGATACAACCAGTATACACCGCTTTATTCGTCTATTCTGCCCGCAGAGGGAACTTATTTGCCCCGTGGCGGAAAGATTTTCTTGACTGGTTAGCTATGTCTAACTATAATATAGTTGTATCTCCCGACGAACAATGCTTGTCCGTCTTCTGAAAAAACTTATATGGAAGGATGACATTGATGTTACATACTCCTTTTTGCTATAAAGCCTCAGACATTTTTCCGCGCCGGGTACTTTCCATACGCCCGGAATTACATATCATCATGTCCGCTGGCACATTCACAGATAAAACAAAAAGAGATACGGCCACTACATCTCCCATGTTTGAGTTGAGCTATACTCGAAAGGGCTCAATTTTCGGAGAGGTGGAGAACACGCTTGTAGAAGTGAAGCCCGGCCACGCATTGGTTGGATTCATGGATTCTGTTTGTGCGCATGCCGAATATGACAGAGGCGAAGATATACAGTTGTATTCGATTTGGGCAAGTCCCAATGTATTTAATGGATTTTGCGAAGCTGTCTACGGAAAATCCGACACCTCTTTTCAGGATTTCCTGAATCAAAATTACGCATGCCATCAATGCAGAATGGATACGCAAGAAGAACGCATTTTAGGAAAGCTGGATCGTTGCTTTTTTGGTGAACACGATATGATCAACCGCCTGTTAGTTGAAAGTTGTGTCTTGGAACTCCTGTCTATCAATCTGGAACGTCTGCTTTATTATGGGAGCAAAAGTGATGTAAGAGGACTGTCCAGAACAGATGTGGACAGCCTGAAATACGCCCGTGAAATTCTGTTAAGTCGTTTAGAATCGCCGCCCACCTTACTTGAGCTCTCTCAGGCGGTTCATATGAATGACTGCAAGCTAAAAAGAACTTTCAAGCTCCTTTTCGGAAAAACGGTCTATGAATATGTCCGGGAGCAGCGGCTTGAAAAAGCATTTGGTCTGTTAGAAACAGGTAAATGCAATGTAAGTGAAGCTGCTTTTGCTGTAGGATATACAAACATCAGCCACTTTTCGGAGGCATTTCGTGAGAAATACGGCGTCCTCCCACGAGAAGTCAAAAAGAATTGCCGCTTTTATACGTGAATTCTGTTACCAATCCGCGAATGTGCTTATACGCTCATTAGGGAGGAAACTGATTTAAGTTTTCCTCAATTTTCTTGTTGCGCAAAGTCTCAACTACATTTTGACCGCAAAAGCATTCACAGCCATGAACATACTGCCCTGTTTCCTGCCGTCGATTCATTAAGATGTAATCCTATAATACGCCCCTCAGTAATCCTTAATCCAAGTGATTAGAACAATAAAATGGCGGCACATGATTTGTCACATCATCCCCAAAACTGTTGATGAACTATACAATGTTGAGGGGGTGATGAAACATGGCAAAAGTTGAGCAATGCCCCGGCTTTGAAACCTTTGGTGCCGATGTGAAAGCGGCTCGTGAAAAGCTGGGAATGTCCCGCAGAGAGCTTGCGGAAAAGCTCGGGGTCGATTCCCGCCATCTGGCGAATATCGAATTAAAGGCAACGATCCTAAGTATGCCGCTGATGGTGCAGCTATTCCACCTGTGCAGCCTACTGGCAGAAAAGTATTTCAACCCGGATCTGCGGAAGCAGGAAACCGAGCAATGCCAGCGTGTGAAATACAAAGTGCAGCTTTGCCCGGAAAAGTATCTGCCCGCTATCGAAAGCGCCATAGACGAGCTGATGAAGCTGGACAAGTAGAGGTCGTTTCCTGTATGTGAGGAGGCGGTTTCTTATTTTATATTTTTCTGATTTATGCCCGCGAAAGCGAGCATTTTTTGTCGTTCCCGGTGTTGTATTGGTGAGGGATAAAAGTTACATAGCAAGCATAGGAAGTGTGTACCCACTTCCGTATTTTGCCCCGCAAAATGGC
>CAZDAT010000057.1:0-11764 GCA_964503695.1 uncultured Lachnospiraceae bacterium | reverse complement strand
AGGATGCCGGATAACGTCCGGTGGAGGTGACTCCAAGGCTAGTGCAACAGAAATAAACCGCCTGACTGTCATGGTTAATATTGAGTGTTTTGGTCAATGTTAACCATGACAGTCAGGTAAGGGTGGAAAGGCAGAGTAAGAGACTACCGCCCTTCTGGTAACAGAAGGGGCATATGTAAACCCCATCCGAAGCAAGACCAAAAAGAAAGCGACAGATTTGCCCGATCTGCTTTCAGGTAGGTCGCTTGAAGCTATTGGCAATAATAGTTCTAGATAGATGATCACTCAAGACATAACCCGGCTTACAGTCCCGCTTATTTTAATATTTAATAATTGTGTGATTAACAAGGCATAAGCCTTTGAAAGAGAGGTAACAAAATGACAAAGATAGATATTGTTTCCGGTTTTCTTGGTGCCGGAAAAACAACCCTGATTAAAAAGCTTTTAAAAGAAGCCTTAAGCGGACAAAAGGTAGTTTTAATTGAAAATGAATTTGGGGAAATCGGTGTTGACGGCGGATTTTTAAAAGAAGCAGGAATTGAAATTAAAGAAATGAATTCCGACTGTATCTGCTGTTCTCTGGTAGGTGATTTTGGAACTTCTTTAAAAGAAGTAATGAATACCTATCATCCGGAAAGAATCTTAATCGAGCCCTCCGGTGTAGGAAAGCTGTCTGACGTAGCGGCGGCGGTTGCAAATGTAGATTTTGAGGAAGAGATTGTATTAAACAGTGCCACGGCTGTTGTGGATGCATCCAAATGCAAAATGTATATTAAAAATTTCGGTGAATTTTTTGTAAATCAGATTGAAAATGCCGGAACCATTATTTTAAGCCGTACCGGAACCATTTCCGAAGAAAAATTAAACAAAGCGGTAGAGCTGATACGTGAACATAACAAGCAGGCTACGATTATTACAACACCATGGGAAGAACTGGAAGGACAGGCAATTCTTGACACCATGGAAAAAGTCTCTGACCTGGAAAAAGAATTAATGGAAGAGGCAAAACATCATCATGAGCACCATCACGAACATGGGGAGGACTGTGAATGCGGCTGTCATGACCATGAGCATCATCAACATCATGAGGAAGGATGTGGTCACGACCATGAGCACCACCATCATGGAGAAGAATGCTGTCATGACCATGAACATCACCATCATGGAGAAGGATGCTGCCACGACCATGAGCACCACCATCATGAAGAAGAATGCTGTCACGGTCACAAGCATCATCACCATCATGAAGAAGAATGTGGTCACGACCATGAACATCTTCATGAAGAAGGCTGCAGCTGTGGCTGTCATGACCATGAACATGAACATCATCATGCAGATGAAGTATTTACAAGCTGGGGAAAAGAAACTCCAAAGAGCTTCAGCCGGGAAGAAATTGAACAGATATTAAATGCCCTGGAAGATGAAAAAACATATGGCTTTGTATTAAGAGCCAAGGGAATGGTGTCTGATAAAGACGGCGGAGAATGGATTTATTTTGATTATGTTCCGGGGGAACTTTTCGTAAGACGCGGCAAAGCGGATGTTACAGGCAAGCTTTGTGTGATTGGTTCCAAGATTCAGGAAGAAAAATTAGGAGAATTATTCGGTGTTTAGAAGAAAGAAGGAAATCATGATACCAGTTTATTTAATCAATGGTTTTTTGGAAAGCGGAAAAACAGAATTTATAAAATATACACTTTCACAGCCCTATTTTCAGACAAAGGGAACAACCCTGCTTTTGTTATGTGAAGAGGGAGAGTTGGAATATGAGGAAAGTCTGTTAAAAAAGACAAGAACGGTATTGGAGGTTGTGGAAGAGGAAGAAGAGTTTACGTCAGAACATCTGATGGAACTGGAAAAGAAGTACAAGCCGGAGCGGATTATCATAGAATTTAACGGAATGTGGAATATGAAGGAATTAAAGCTTCCCATTCACTGGAGCATTGACCAGCAGATAACCATGATTGATGCGGGCACATTCCCCATGTATTATACCAATATGAAATCCATGGTTGCGGAAATGGTCCGTAAGTCAGAGATGATTATTTTTAATCGTTGTGACGGAATAAAGGAACTGAGTAATTATAAACGGAATGTGAAGGCTGTCAATCCGCAGGCGGAAATCATTTTTGAAGATTCCCAGGGAGAAATCAATGAAATGATGGAAGAAGAGCTTCCCTATGATTTGAAACAGCCGGTGATTGAACTGGATGATGAAGCTTTTGGAATCTGGTATCTGGATTCCCTGGATCATCTGGAACGCTATGAGGGAAAAAAAGTTCAGTTTATCGGACAGGTTTTAAAACCGAAGTCTTTTCCAAAGGACTATTTTGTGCCGGGAAGAATGGCTATGACCTGTTGTGCTGATGATATGGCATTCTTAGGGTTTGCCTGCGAATACGAGAAAGCTGCAGGCTTAAAAGAAAAGTCATGGGTAAAGGTAACGGCAGTGGTTTCAAAGGAATTTTGGCCGGATTACAATGGAGAAGGTCCTGTATTGCATTCTGTTAAGGTGGAAGAGACAAAAGCACCAAAAGAAGAAGTCATTAATTTTGTATAAACATGGAGAAGAAGGATGGAAAAAGAGGATTTATTGCTGCAAAAACGTTTCATGGAACTGGCAAACCGTTCTTACGAGCAGAATATTTTCACATTTACAGGCTTTCTGTCTTTGCCGGAATTAAATTTATTTTATCAAATAAAACCCCAGCTTGAGTTTGCTGGGGTTACTGTTTTTGGAGGAACGGAAGCAGCAGACAGGAAAATGATACGCTTCGGTAAAAAAGAAGATTTGGGATATGAAGAAGATTTTCCCATTGTCTGCATTGCCATAGAGCCTGTCATTGAAAAATTCGGAGAGCATTTAAATCACAGGGATTATCTGGGGGCATTAATGAATCTGGGTATCGAAAGAGAAAATCTGGGAGATATTTTTATTAAGGAAAAGACCGGATATGTCTTTTGTCTGAAACGGATAGCGGATTATATCATAGAGAATCTCGATAAGGTGCGTCACACCAGTGTAAAACTTAAAATGTTGGAAAAAAAAGAAGAATTTGCACAAAAAGAAATGGAAGAAATGGTGGTTCTTACGGCTTCGGAAAGAATTGACGGTGTTCTGGCAAAGGTGTATCAGTTGTCAAGAAGCCAGAGCATGGAACTGTTTCGGGAAAAAAAGATTTACGTCAATTCCAGACTTTGCGAGAACAATAGTCTGCTGTTAAAGGCGGGAAATGTTATCAGCGTGCGGGGCTTTGGCAAGTTTGTTTATGAGGGCATTTCTCATGAGACCAAAAAAGGAAAGCTTTCATTAAAAATAGCGATTTATAAGTAAAGTAAAATAAAAAATTTCTTTACAGGAGGGAGAATAAAAATCAAGTGACAGAGATTTTATTACATTCATTAAAACATGCGTTTAGTGACAGTTTAAAAATTTTGCCGTTTTTGTTTCTTACGTATTTATTTATGGAATATCTGGAAAAGAAAGCGGGAGATAAGACCAGTCACTGGTTAGAAAAAGCAGGAGGGGCAGGACCGGTTTTCGGCAGCTTTCTGGGCGTGATACCCCAGTGCGGAATGTCTGCGGTGGCATCTAATTTATATGCCGGAAGAATTATTTCAGTAGGTACTTTGCTTGCCATTTTTTTGTCCACCTCGGATGAGATGCTTCCGGTTATGATTGCAAATTCAGTGAATTTTAAAACCATAGGTATGATTCTTGGATGCAAGGTAGTGATTGCCATGATAGCCGGAATTGTGGTGGATTTATTTGTAAACAGATGGAAAAAAGAAGCCGGACATGAAATGAAAATCCATGATTTTTGCGAACACGAGCATTGCCATTGTGAAGACGGGGTATTCAAATCAGCACTCCGGCATACCATACAGATATTTTTATTTATCCTGGTCATTACGTTTGGGTTAAATCTGGGAATCGAATTTATCGGGGAAGAACATCTGGCGAATTTTATTTTGAACAAGCCGGTACTCGGACCTGTTCTTGCAGGGCTGATTGGTCTGATTCCAAACTGTGCGGCATCGGTGGTAATTACCCAGATGTTTCTGGATAATCTTATGAGCTTTGGAACCATGATGGCAGGTCTTTTGGTAGGAGCCGGAGTGGGGATTTTAGTACTTTTGAGAGTTAATGAAAAAAAGACGGAAAGCCTTAAAATTATAGGAGTATTGTATCTTATTGGAGTGATAAGCGGAATATTACTTAATTTTGTGTAAATCCTATGATTATCGGATACTTTTTTAGAAAAATGAGGGGAAATTATGTTAAATAAGATAAAAAAATTGTTTCAGGCTACGGATATGACGGAAGGAACGGTGTGGAAGCAGATTGTGATTTTTACGATTCCCATGCTGTTAGGAAATATTGCACAGCAGTTATATAGTACGGTAGACAGTATCGTAGTTGGAAAATATGTAGGGGATAATGCCCTTGCGGCGGTAGGAAGTGCCACGCCGATTTTAAATCTCCTGCTGGTGCTGTTTGTAGGAATCAGTATGGGAGCCAGCATTATGGTTGCACAGTACTTTGGTGCAAAGCAGAGGGAAGAACTGTCGGCTACGATTGGAAACTGTATTACGCTGACGGCAGCTGCGGTTTTGATAATTATGGTGGTTTCCCTGATTGTTGTCCGCCCTTTACTGGAAATGCTTAAGACACCGGAGAGTATTATTGACTGGTGTACCTCCTATCTTCTGATTATGTGTGTGGGTTCTGTGGGAAGTGCATATTATAATATTTTATGCGGGGTTTTACGAGGTCTGGGAGATGCCTTTTCTGCCCTGATATATCTGGTCGTGGCCGCTGTTTTAAACATTGCTTTGGACTTATTGTTTGTGGCAAACTTCCATATGGGAGTCAGCGGTGTTGCCTGGGCGACCATTATCTCACAGGCAGTTTCTGCAATTCTTTGCTTCTGTAAATTAAAAAGAATGTCAGAAGATTTTGACATGGGGATGAAATATTTAAAGCCTGAAAAGAAATATTCCGGGAAAATTATCAGCCTTGGAGTGCCTTCCGGTCTGACACAGGCGATTATGTCCATGGCAATGATTGTAGTGCAGTCTCTGACCAATAGTTTTGGGGAAATGTTAATTGCTGCCAATGTCATTATCATGAGAGTAGACGGCTTTGCCATGCTTCCCAATTTTTCCTTCGGAACAGCCATGACAACCTATACCGGACAAAATATCGGTGCGAAAAAAACGGACAGGGTCATGAAAGGAGCAAAGCAGGGAACCTTGCTTGCCATAGCGGTTTCCAGTGTTTTAACGGCTTTGATTCTGCTGTTTGGAAAAACACTCATGGGAATTTTTACAGATACCAAAGAACTGGTGGATTTGAGCCGCCATATGATGGGAATTATCGCGGCAGGCTATATTGCCACAGCCATAACCCAGAGCTTGTCCGGAGTGATGAGGGGAGCCGGAGATACCATGACTCCCATGTGGATTTCCATTGTATCCACCATAGGAGTACGTGTGCCAATCGCTTACGGAATTGCATTTTTAACCAGAAGCCAGGAGTTTCCCAACGGGCGGGAAGAGAGTGTCTTCATTTCCCTGTTATGCTCATGGCTTATCGGAGCACTTCTTACAGGAATTTTTTATGTTAAGGGAAAATGGAAGAAGAAGCTGCCGTAAAGCTGTGTGGGAGACATTTTATACAGAAGTTCTTAAAATGGGTTGTAAAGACAGAACAAAAAAGGTTATAATGATAAAAAAATATTTTGGAAAATAAAAATGGGAGGAAATGCAGTGGAACAGTATAAGGGAAAAGCACTGGGAGTTTATGAAGTAGATAATCTGGTTGCGGCATATGTAGCTTTGGATGCGGCATCGAAAGCGGCAGATGTGAGCATCCAGGGGGTAGAGCGGAATCGTTTGAAAAGCGGAGCCTGTGTAAAAATGCGTGGAGACATTTCCAGCATTAATGCAGCCATGGAGGTGGCTGTTGCCACAGCATCACGCCTTGGCAAGGTAACTGCAAGCACTATTATTGCAGCACCCAGTGAAGGAACGGAAACAGCCATGGAAATGACGATTAATAAATAAAAAGGAGACAGAACATGATGATGGAGGCAGTTGGATTAGTAGAAACCCTGGGCAGTGCTTCAGCGATTGTGATTGCAGATAAAATGTTGAAAACTTCACAGGTTACATATGAGTGCTGGAATACAAAATGCGGAGGACACGTGACGATATTTTTAAGCGGAGATGTGTCCGCAGTAACGGCAGCGGTAGAAGCGGCAAAGGCAAATCCCATGGGCGTGGATATTGTTGCCGCGGCAGTGATTTCCAATCCTTCGGAAGAGACACGAAGAATGATTGAGGAAAGCCGGAAGAAAAAGTAAGAACGTAAGGAGAAAAGATATGGAGACGATGGTAATCGTTCTTGTGATTATTGTATGTGTTGCTTTGGTGATTTGGAACAAACAAAAACCTTCAGAAGAAAAATGGGAAAAACAGAAACGGGATTATGAAGAAACCTTAAAAATCAATCATGTTCCCGAAAACCATTATAAAATAGTAGTGGGACAATCCAAGGTTTATAACATTTATAACTGTCCGGCAGTTGTCTGGAAAGAGGAAAATATAGTAAAGACTCTGTATCTTCGGGCAAATGCAAAGCCGATTCTGGCAGAACAGGAAGAGGAAGATTATATGTTTCTGGCATCCCAGCCCTATGTGGATTTCTTAAGATATGACGGAACGGAATATCCTGACTGGGCAGTACAGCCGGAATATATAAAAGAATTATTTTACCCTTATGTAAACAGCAGTGTTTCCAAAGGCGGAATTGATTATAATAAAAATATGTACTGGATAGGTACGACCTGTGTATATGCCGCATCCATGAAGGAGATGTTAAAAATGCTGGGACATCCTCTTATGGACTATACCAATATGGTAGACAATAAAAAGGAAATGGCAAAGGATGGTTCCATTCCGGAAGAAATGCTGGAAGAATACCGGAAGGAAAAGGCGGCGAAGAAAGAAGCATCCGAATTTTTAAAAGAAGAAGAAAAGAGTAACAGTCAGTCTGTGGAAGACATGGAAAAAGCCATTCAGGTTATCCGCGACAGTGAAAGAAAATCGGCAGAGGAAGCCATGAATGCACTTTATGCCAAATTACTGGCAGATAAAAGATTTGAAGATTTGGAAAAAGCCACGAAGGATGAAGCCTTCAGACAGAAGCTGTTTGAAGAATATCAGTAGATTTTTTTTAGAGAAAAAGAGTGAGGCTGTCACATTAAGAAAATTAACTTTTTAGTAGTTAAATCTTAATGCGGCAGTTTTTTTGTGTCGGGTGGTATTTTGGATAAAAATGTCAGCAACGATTAAACACAGGGTACAATTATTTTTATGAAAACTAAACCATGGATGTCTGTCAGAAAAATCACTGTGTTATTATAATAATAATGTAACAGTTGCTTTTAGATTTAAAAAGACATTTTTATTTTACAGGAACTTTTTAGGTTTATTTATTTAGACAAGGAGTGATACAGGTTATGGAATTATTGTTTGCCAGAAATTTAAGTAAATTACGGAAAGAAAATCATCTGACGCAGGAACAGCTTGCAGAGATTTTAGGAGTCAGTTTTGCCGCGGTTTCAAAATGGGAACGGGGAGTGGCTGTGCCGGAAGTGGGAATGATTGCAAAAATCGCGGATGTATTTCGGGTATCTGTAGATGTTTTAATCGGGTATGAATTTCAAAATAATGATAAAGAATGTCTTGTGAATCAGTTGAAAGAATATCTTCATGACAGAGAAACGAAAGATGTATTGGAAAATATAGAAAAAATATTAAAACGATATCCAAATTATTTTGAAATGGTATATTACAGTGCCTTAAATTATAAAATCAGAGGAATATATCAACAAAAGAAGGATTATCTTACAAGGGCACTTACCTTGTATTATCATGCCTGCCAGTTGCTCGGACAAAATACAGATGAAAAAATCAGTCAGATTTCCATAAATAAAGAAATTGCAGATATTTATATGGCACTTGAAGAATATGAAAAGGCGATTGAGATTTTAGAAAAGAATAATCCATGCCGCATCCATCATCCCATGATAGGGCTGGCATTATCCATCTTAAAAAAAGAGCCCCGAAAGACCAGTTCCTATCTTTCAGAAGCATTCATGGATTTGACCGTTTCCCAGATGCAGATTGTGACAGGATATGTAAACTTTTATGTGCAAAAGAAAGATTATCAGAACGCATCAGCAGTGATTGAATGGGCACTGGGATTTTTTGAAGGGTTAAAAAAGGAAGGAAAACCAAATCCGTTAAATAAAAGCGAAGTCACACTTCTGACTGTGTATAGTTCCATCCAGCTACGGCTTCAAAAAGAGGATGCGGCAAAGGATGCCCTGGTCAGGGCAAAAAATATTGCAGAAGCATTTGACAAAGCTCCAAGTTATGATATGAGAAGTGTCCGTTTTGTGTCCGAAGACACATCTGCCTCCTCCATAGATGACCTTGGTAAGACTGCCATGGAGGGAATCGAAAAAATCATTTGTGAAGAAGCGGATGAAAAATTGCTGTATTTATGGAATAGTATTAAAAATGGGAAATAGTAGGAAGCAGGGGCATGAACTAATATGAAAACGAAAGAACAAAAGATAACAGGAAAAGATTTAAGAAAAGAAATTTTTCGTAATAACAAATTTTATTTAAGTCTGGCTGTATTTTGTACAATATTGAATGCCGGAATAAATCTGTTTTTACAATGGCTGGTACAACAACTGATGGATGTTCTGGCAGGAAATGTTAGTATGACTGCCTTAAACCGACTTTTGACAGATGCATTTTTAATGCTTGGAGTGCTAATTATCAGCGGATTACTGAAATATGTTTCAAAGCCTGCATTTATCTCTAAAGGGATGAGGCAATATAAAGATTATGTATTTGAAAAAATATCTGAAAAAAATATAGCGGCATTTTCAAAAGAGAACAGTGCAGTGTATATTTCCGCATTGTCAAATGATGCAAATATCATAGAAACCAATTATTTGGAAAAAATCTGTCCTCTGATAAGCCATATTCTTACCTTTACAGGTGCAGTGGCAATGATGATTTATTATAGCCCCATATTGATGCTTACAGCAATACTTTTGACTTTATTTCCGCTGATTACTTCCATAATGACCGGAAATCGTCTGGCAGGTCTGGAACAACAGGTTTCAGATAAAAACAGCAGTTTTCTTGCCATGCTTGCAGACTGCCTCAGGGGATTTTCTGTAGTAAAGAGCTTTAAGGCTGAAAAAGATATAGAGAAGCTTGTATGGGAAAGCAATAAAAAGACCGCAGAAGCTAAATGCAGGCGTGACAAAATCAATGTATTAATTGAAATGCTTGGCGGTTGTGCAGGGATAACAGCACAGTTAGGTGTATTTTTTGTGGGAGCTTATATGGCAGCTTATAGGTGGAATATCACACCGGGAATTGTAATTGCCTTTACGTTACTGATGAATTTTGTGATAGCTCCGGTGTCACAGATACCGGTTATTTTGGGAAATATGAAAGCTGCCTTTCGATTAACGGATAAACTTGCAGAGGTCCTTTCTGAAAACATCTGTGATGAGGGAGAAATTATAAAACCGGAGCTGAATCGGGGAATTAAGTTAAAAAATGTTTCCTTTGGATATAAAGAAGAGGAACAGATTCTAAAATCCGTCAGTTTTCATTTTGAACCCCAAAAAGCTTATGTCATTGTAGGGGCTTCGGGAAGTGGAAAATCCACACTGTTAAATCTTCTTATGGCAGGAAAGAAAAGTTATGACGGCGAAATTTATTATGATGAAAGAGAGCTTAAAGAAATCAATACGGCATCTTTGTATGATTTGGTATCGTTGGTTGAGCAGAATGTATTCGTGTTCAACCGTTCCGTAATAGAAAATATCACTATGTTTAAAAATTTTGAAGAAGAAGAAGTGAAAAGAGTGATAGAACAATCAGGACTTTCAGAATTATTAGAAGCAAAGGGCAGGGATTACCTTTGTGGGGAAAACGGATGTGGTTTATCGGGCGGCGAAAAGCAGAGAATTTCCATAGCCAGAGGACTGCTGAAAAAATTACCTGTTTTTTTAGTGGATGAAGCAACCTCAGCATTGGATAAACAGATGGCATATCATATTTCAGAATCGATATTAAAACTGTCTGAATATACAAGAATTGTAGTAACTCACAGCCTGGAAAAAGAGATTCTTGAAAAATATGATAAAATTCTGGTGCTGAAAGACGGCACCATTTATGAGCAGGGTACATTTGAAGAATTAATGAAACAAAAGGGGTATTTTTATTCGCTTTATAGGGTTATACAATAAAAATATTTTCTGCCGCATTTTAAGTTTGTTTTAATGCGGCAGTTCTTTCATATAAGAAAGAAAACTTTCCGCAGCAGGATTTTCCTTCAAAGTCAGATTGGAGTATAAAAATCCGGCTTTTCTTTTGGGAATTGCTTCTTCCAGTGTGATTTCCATCAGTTCTTCGCTGTCAAGTTCTTTTTGGACAAATTCCCGTATGACGCAGGCAATGCCTAAATCTATTTTGGCAAATTCAATGAGCAAATCCATATTTCCCACTTCCATGATGTCGGTAAGCTCCATATTGCGGGAAGACAGGTAATGTTCTACATATTTTCTGCTGATATTTTCGCTGTTAAGCATCATAAAAACCGCGTGTTCAAATAGGGTTTCCTCGGTAGCATTTTCACGAATTTTCAGATGGTTTAAGTAATTTTTCGTGGTAACAAAAGTGTCGTGAATTTCCATAAAAGGAAGAACACAAAAATCCCTGTTTTTTTCAGGAAGTCCGATAAAACCGATATCTACAGTGCCATTCTCCAGTGCATTTAAGGTTTCGCTGGAGGTAAGACAGTTGATTTTGATTTTTATGTGAGGATTCTTTTTGATAAAATTTTTTAAATGGGGGAGTAACACGAACTTGCATAAAGTAGTGCTGACCCCGATGGTAATATGTCCGACTCCTAATTCGTTCATTTTCTTTATTTTATCCTCACCATTTTGAATGAAACTAAAAGCCTGTTTTACCTGTCCATACAAGTATTCTCCTTCTTCGGTCAGGGTCACACCTCTGGAATTTCGGATAAACAGGGTGGTTTTAAGATTGGCTTCCAGTTTGGAGATTGCCTTGGAAATAGCCGGCTGGCTGATGTAAAGTTCTTTTGCCGCGGCGGATATATTTTTACAGCCTGCGACGATATAAAAGATATAGTAAAGATTTAAATTTGATTCCATAATGTTCTCCATGTTTATAAAAATGTATGTTTTTGCAAAATATAGGATTGTGGGAACTGTTATGCCTCGAAACAATCCGTAATTACTTTTGATATCTTAATTTATGCAAATATTTCCCTGTGCCTTGTGTTTCTCGATATAATGAGTGGTATGAACAAACATACCGCCACTATAATTTTATTTTTTTACAATCCAACTTCCGGATTTCTTTGAGCCAATTCGTTCAATGTATCCTTGCTCAATAAGCCCTTTCATAATTCTTTGTACTGTACTTCTTGATAATACTGTTTCTTCAATCATTTGTTTTTGCGTAATAGTAGGATTGTCACGCAATATATCGAGTAATATTTTTTGTTTCTCTGTTAAGACTTCATTTAATGCCTCATTTAATGCTTCATCATTTGATGCTTTAAAATTTAAGTTCGGAAGCTTTACTGTAAACTCTACACGATTAGAACGAAATGTCGGTTCCATACTTG
>CAZDAT010000056.1:0-11827 GCA_964503695.1 uncultured Lachnospiraceae bacterium | reverse complement strand
TAATTTTACTGTATCCTGATTTTCCATATGAGCCTCCTTTTTCTTATAGTGTGTGCAAAAATATTCAAAATATGAGGGTCATGCTTTATTATTTTCTTATTTTTAACTTCCAGCTTGTTCTTCTATTATTTCCAATAACCATTCCACTCTTTTCTGAACCGTTACAGCCATTACATCACCATATTTAGTTAAATCCATATCCTTAAGTTCCCGGATTAATACCGGATGCAGTTCCGGGCGGTAAAGGACAACCTCTTTAAATATACCAAGACACTGTTTTGCTATGACAGGATTATCATCCTTTAGAAACTCCAGTAACTTTGGAAATATGCTCTGAATTTTTCCCTGCTCATCCCATCTTGCCTGTGCACAGCATAATGCAAAGCCTCTTATCCTTATATTCAGATTTTCCTGGTTCATTAAAAAAACAAAATCTTCGAAATGAAAATAAAATTCATTTGTCACTTCTGACTTTTTTAGCACTTCCTGAAAAAACATATATGCCAGTCTTTCATTCTTCCCCTGTAATTTTTTTAATAGTTTTTTCACTCCTTTTCTTTTCTAATACCTCTTCCTATTTTTCAGCTCTTCATAAATCAGCTTATAGTTCTCATATCTTTCCTGACTGATTTTTCCCATCTCTAATGCTCCCTTAACAGCACAGCCCGGCTCATGGGTATGACTGCATCCATGAAAACGGCATTTTTCCCGGTAGTCATCAAATTCCGGGTAAAACTGCTCCAGCTCTTCTTTTTCCATGTCAAATACCATCAGTGAGCTGAATCCGGGAGTGTCCATGATAAACGTATCTTCTGCCAAGGTAATAAATTCCGTATGTCTGGTAGTGTGTTTTCCCCGTTCAATCTTTTCGCTGATGGCTCCGGTTTCCATACTGATATCCGACTGGAGTCTGTTGATAAAAGAAGATTTTCCCACACCGCTGGGACCTGCCACCGCAGACGTTTTTCCCCATAAGACGTTTTTTACTTCCTCTATTCCTTCCTCCTGTCTGGCACTGATAAATAAAATATCACAGCCGCTGCCGGAATATATCTTCTTTAATTTTTCTTCTTCATCTTCATCTGCCAAATCGCTTTTATTAAATACAAGAATACAGGGAATTTCTTTTTGCTGCATCATAATCAGAAAACGATCCAATAAATTGAAATTGGGCTCCGGTTTTTTTACGGCAAAAATAACCACTGCCTGGTCTATATTTGCAACCGCAGGCCGTATCAGTTCGTTTTTTCTTTCCAGCACTGCATCAATATTCCCTTTTTTATTCTCTGCATCCAGGATGCTGATTTCTACTTCATCCCCAACTAAGGGTTTCAGTTTATTTTTTCGAAAAATCCCCTTTGCCTTACATTCTAAAATTCCGGCTTCCGGAACATATACATAATAAAATCCGGCAATTCCACGAATTATTTTTCCCTGCATGTGCAATTATTCCTTTGCAAATTTTACAGCCCTGCTTAAGTTTCTTTCCTCTCTGCCGCCCGGAATGGTAATAATATTTCCATTTTCATCCGTTGTGGTGGTAGCCGGTACATCTACATAGTAAAAGAAAGTAATCAGACCATTATCTGCTCCGGTAATTCCTGCCACATTCATGGTAAGGGGAAATGTTGTTGTGGTGGTTCTGTATATTTCCTGTCCGTCTGCTGCCGCCAGCACTACCGTAACCTCAGTTCCCGCTGCGTAATCTCCGTCTTCTTCTCCCGGTCCTGCAATATTTCCCACAAAGCTATAGGTACTGCTACCCACCCCGGTGCTGATTTTCATATCCACCACCGTACCGGAATTCACATAAGAACCGACAGAATAATTCTGATAGCAGACCTTTCCAACTAAAGAAGCATCCTCATTAGTGGTTTCCTCCACTGCTCCCGGCTGCAATCCGGCTTCTGTCAGAGCGGAAGCCGCCTCAAGCTGATCCATTCCTATCACATTTGGAACCCTGACCTTTGTAATTTCTTCTCCAAGACTTACTCTTAGTGTCACCACAGTTCCTTTTTGTGCATCAACTCCGGCATCCGGTGACTGGCTTATTACATTACCGGATGATATTTCTGCTGAAAACACCTCTTCTTTTGCTACTTCATAACCATTTTCTTTTAAAAGTGCAGATGCCTCGGCATAGGAAAGTCCGGTGACCGAAGGCACGCCAACAACAGCTTCGGTACTTAAAAATCCGTTGTTTTCCTCTGTTTTGGCATTGTTATTTTCCTCATTTATTTCCTGTTCCTCTTTTACAGCTTCCGAATTTCCTGATGGAAACACACCTACCGCTTTTCCCACTAAAAAGATAACAATCACGCCAATGAGCACTGCCGCAATCACAGCAAGGATTGTCGTTATTTTCTCCATCTTAGGGTCATATTCATCATCATCATCTTCTTCGGTATCTGAAACAGCTTTCTTTTTCTTTGAATATTCTTCTTCCACATCTTTGCGGAGACGGATGGAATCCGATGAAACAACCTTTCTCTTCTGAACCTGCTGTTTAATTTCTCTTACTTCCTGTTCACTTACAATTCTGGTGGATGCATTTTCATCCGGGTCAACAACCTTTACAAAGTCTTCATCCGGTGTCATCAGAGAACGTTTCAAATCTTCAATCAATTCCGGCATGGACTGATAACGTCTGTCCGGGCTTTTCTGTGTACATTTAAAAACAATCTGTTCCACACTGACCGGAATGTCTTCTGCATATCTTCTTGGAGACGGCATGGGCTCCTGGATATGCTTAATGGCAATTGCCACAGTAGTATCACCATTAAAGGGAACTCTGCCTGTCAGCATTTCAAACAAAGTGATACCAAGAGAATAAATATCACTCTTTTCATCACTGAATCCGCCTCTTGCCTGCTCCGGCGAGGTATAATGTACAGAGCCCATCACATTAGAGGTAATGGTATTACTGGTAGCCGCTTTTGCAATACCAAAATCTGTCACCTTTACTTTTCCATCTTTTGAAATAATTATATTCTGGGGCTTAATATCCCGATGAATGATATGATTATTATGGGCTGCTTCAATTCCCATAGATACCTGAATTGCAATACTGATTGCTTCTTTTACGGAAAGTCTTCCTTTTTTTTCAATATATTTTTTTAAGGTGATTCCTTCCACCAGTTCCATAACGATATAATTAATGCCATTTTCATTTCCTACATCATAAACATTTACGATATTTGGGTGCATCAGCCCTGCTGCCGCCTGGGCCTCCACCTTAAATTTTGAAACAAAATTTTCATTCTCGCTAAATTCCTGTTTTAATACCTTAACTGCTACATAGCGATTCAATTTATGACATTTTGCTTTATATACATCTGACATTCCGCCGTTACCGATTTTTTCCAGAATCTCATACCGGTCTCCAATCAGCATTCCTATCTTAATCATGTAAAACCTCCAAAACTATCTCTTAGGACTCACTAAAATAATTCCCATATTATCACGACCGCCATTGGCGTTTGCCGCCGCGATAATTTCATCAATTCTTTCCTCTTGTGTCTTATCCTTGTTTAAAATTTCCAATATTTCTTCATCCGTAAGCATATTGCTTACTCCGTCAGTACACATAAACACACTGTCCTCTTTTTGAAGTTTTACTTCAAAAAAGTCAGGATTTACTTCTGCCTGGGCACCGATTGCCCTTGTTATAATATTCTTATTCTCATGGTTGCGTGCCTGTTCCCTGTCAAGACCGCCCATGCGGACCATTTCTTCCACCAGCGAGTGGTCAATGGTTATCTGCTGTATTTTATCATTTACCAGATAGAGTCTGCTGTCCCCGACATTTGCGATTTTCAAAACATCCTCACAAATAGTTGCCGCGACCAGCGTAGTTCCCATACCTGCCATATTTTCATCTTCTGCCGCTTTTTTACGGATTTTTTGATTTGCTTCTGTAATTGCCTGGTTCAGCAGTAAAAAAACATCTTCCTCCTTATTACTGCTTACCGCTTCCACAATGGTTTCCACTGCATATTTTGATGCATAACCACCGGCTTTGTGTCCTCCCATTCCATCTGCAACCAGATACAGATTCGGCAGATTTCCCACAGGAAGGTCCGCGGTAAATACATAATCCTGATTCAATTTCCGTTTAAGACCAATATCGGTCTTTGAAACTGTTTTTCTCATACGATGTCTCCCAATGCCCCAGACCAAAATGCTTCCATTTCTATTGACGGCATAATTTACACTTATGGGCAAACTCGCCCATATTTCTGATATATTAGCATACAAACGCAAAAAGGGCAAGAGATAATCTTGCCCTTTCCCATCGCAGACTATGATAAATCAAGCCTTGTCCTCATTTTTTACACTTTCCCCCATATGCCTTCTCCGCAACTGTCCGCAGGCACCGTCAATATCCCGGCCCATTTCCCGGCGAACGGTGGTACTGATACCGCTTTTTTCTATCTGATTTTTAAACCGGGATATCTGTTCTTTATCTGACTGTTTATAATCTCTTTCCTTAATGGGATTGACAGGAATCAGATTTACATGACAGTTCATTCCTTTCAACAGACCGATTAATTCCCTTGCATCCTCTTTTGTATCGTTTACTCCTGCCACCAGCGAATATTCAAAGGTAATCCGCCGGCCAGTTTTTTCAAAATAATACCGGCAGGCTTCCAGTACTTCGTTTAAGCTGTATTTATTGGCAATGGGCATTAGCTTTTTTCGCTTTTCGTCGGTTGTCGCATGAAGTGACAATGCCAATGTAATCTGAAGCTTTTCTTCTGCAAGCCTTTTCATGTTCGGTACAATGCCGCAGGTGGAAACCGTAATATTTCTCTGGCTGATGTTTTGACCGTTTTCGCCAGATATCAGATGAAGAAACCGGATAAGATTCTCATAATTATCCATAGGTTCTCCGGTTCCCATGACCACAATATTGGAAACTCTCTCTTTTGTATGACGGATAATGGAATAAACCTGCTCTAACATTTCGGAGGGCAGCAGATTTCTCTCAAGACCATCCAGGGTAGATGCACAAAAACGACACCCCATCCGGCATCCTACCTGTGAAGAAATGCAGACACTGTTTCCATGATGGTATTTCATCCATACACTCTCTACAACATTTCCATCGGGAAGCTCAAACAGGTATTTTCTGGTTCCATCTATGGCAGATTCCTGAAACCGGACCATTTTTAGGTTTAGAAGCGGGGTCTGACTTTGCAGTTTTTCCCGGAAGTCCTTAGACAGATTCAGCATTTCATCATATTCCGTCACCATTTTTTCATGCATCCACTGATAAAGCTGTTTTGCACGAAAGGATTTTTCCCCAAGCGTAAGAACATATTCCTGTAATTCTTCCAGAGTCATTGACTTAATATCCATTTTTTTATCGTCTTTCCTGTGCTTTTTCGCACACTTTTTAATTTTCTCTTTTTGTTTTTACCCGATTCTTCGCAATTTACATAAAAAGAAGCCGTCGGTTTCATGTTTTCCCGGTAAAAGCTGCAATCCATATTCACCTTCATCCACTTTTAATGCTTCCGGTAACTCCTCTTTCATGGATACCACTTCAAAGGGGAGATTCTTTAAAATCCACTGAATCTGATTTTCGTTTTCTTCCCTGTTAATGGTACAGGTACTATACATTAATATCCCGCCTTTTTTTACATATGGCCAGACGGTATTTACTATCTGTCTTTGCAGAACTGCCACTTCTTTTAAGCTTTCCTGTTTCAGATGGTATTTAATATCTCTTTTCTTTCCCATGATTCCAATTCCCGAACAGGGGGCATCACAAAAAACAATATCTGCCCATTCTTCCTTCGATTCATCCTTTACCAGGGCATCCCACACTTCACACTGCATATTTGATAATTGCAGTCTGTCTGCATTTTCCCGTATGAAATTTACTTTATATTCTGTCAGGTCTCTTGCCAGAACCATTCCCGTGTTCCTTAAAAGCTCTGCCGCATGAGTTGACTTTCCGCCGGGTGCGGCACATACATCCAAAATGTGCATTCCTTCTCTGATTCCTGCCATTTTGGCAACCAGCATACTGCTGACATCCTGTATCTGGAATTTTCCCTCTTCAAAGCCTGCCATATTCCCCACACCTTCTGTTTTCATGCACAGATATGCATTAGGAAGATAGCTGTGAGACCTTACCTTAATTTCCTGCTGTTCCCACCGGGTAAGAAGCTGACGTTTTTCCTCTTCATCCAAGGTTTCTTTTAAACGGAGCGTAACCGGGCGTTCCTGTAATAGTCCGGCACATATCTTTTCAGCCGTCGTCTGACCATATTCCAAAATAAAGTGCTCTACCAGCCACTGTGGAACCGAATAGGTAACCGAAACGAAAGAAAGAAAATCTTCTTCTTTTTTAGGATAAGAAATTTCTCCTTTTTTTCTGGAAATATTTCTTAACACACCATTTACAAAGCCTTTCAGGGAAGTAAACTTATGTAAAGCCGCCAGCTTCACCGCTTCGTTACAGGCTGCCGAATCCGGTACCGAATCCATATACAGAATCTGATACACACTCATTCGCATAAGAGAACGGATGAGGGGTTTCATTTTATTAACCGGAGTGTTGGAAAACTGATTAATCACATAATCTAACTCTATGGTTCTTTCCAGAGTTCCTTCTGTCAGCCGTTTGATAAATGCCTTTTCTTTTCCATCCAGATAATTATATTTATCCAGTACCTGTCTTAACAGGATATGGCTGAATTCATTTCCTGCATAGATTTCTTTTAGCATGGATAACACCAGTTCTCTAACGTTCATCTTTTTCTCTCCAAGTTTTTCTTAATCTCTGTCGTTTCTTCTTCCGCCAAATAATATAATTAACCGAAGTAACTGCAATATGGAAGATGCAGCGGCGGCAACATAGGTCATGGCAGCCGCAGACAGCACGCTTTTTGCCTGTCCTTTTTCCTGCTGTCCCAAGATTCCATAATCTTCCAGCATAACCAGTGCACGGCCGGAAGCATTAAATTCCACAGGTAACGTAACAATCTGAAATAAAACCGCAAGGGAAAATACCCAGATTCCAATATTTACAAGCAGACTTCCGCCGCCCCCAAAGATTACTCCAAGGAGAATAATCGGCAGTCCTAACCTGGAACCTAAATTTGCCGCCGGAACAATGGCAGTACGAAGTTTTAAAGGTCCGTACCCTTCCTTATGCTGCAGGGCATGTCCGCACTCATGTGCCGCAACTCCGATAGCCGCAACGGATGTGGAATTGTAGGTGGAATCTGATAAACGAAGCACCCTGGATGCAGGGTCATAATGGTCGGATAAATTTCCCCTTACATGCTCTATGGGGATTTCATACAACCCATTCTTATCCAAAATTTTTCTTGCCGCCTGTGCACCCGTTATTCCTGCCATACTCCTGACCCTTGCATATTTCTGAAAGGTACTGTTTACCTTTGCAGATGCCGCCATGGAAAGAATTGCTCCCACCAAAACCATCAGGTATGTCCAGTCAAATCCATATCCATAATATCCCATCTGATACATTTTCTTCCTCCATTTTTCCTTTTGTTAAAATGTTATCATTTTTCAAAACCTTAAGCTTCTCCAAGCTTCATGCCGGGCTCAATCTGATTTCCCAGAAGAAAGGCTTCCACACTCATTCGTTTTTTCCCTTCTGCCTGAATCTGCTTTAACACCAATAAATCTTTTCCGGTCTGTACCTTAATTGCATTTTTGGTAACTTCCACAATGGTACCCGGTTCTGCCGTATTTTCTCTTTTTTCGATTCCGGCTTCCCAGACCTTTAAGGTTTTCCCCTTAAAGTAAGTATACGCACTGGGCCAGGAATTCATTCCCCGTACCAGCCGTTCCAGCACTGCGGCATCCTTATTCCAGTCGATTTTTCCCATTTCCTTTTTTATCATCTTAGCATAGGAGCTGCGACTGTCATCCTGCGGTATGGGCGTTATGGTACCCTCTTCAATCATGGGAAGTGTTTTAATTAAAAGCCTTGCTCCTGCTGCTGCCAGCTTCTCAAATAAGCTTTCTCCCGTATCACTGTCTTCAATCGGTACCAGGACCTTACTTAACATATCTCCGGTGTCTAATCCCTCATTCATCTGCATGATGGTAACTCCGGTTTCTCTTTCTCCTTTTAAAATAGCCCATTGGATGGGAGCCGCTCCCCGGTATTTGGGAAGCAGTGAGGCATGAATGTTTACACAGCCGTATTTTGGCATTTCCAGAATTTCCTTAGACAAAATCTGTCCGAAAGCGGCTACCACAAAGATATCCGCTTCATATTTTTTCAATTTCTCCACTGCTTCTGCCGCTTTAATTTTTACCGGCTGAAACACTTCAATTCCATGTTTCATGGCACAAGCCTTTACCGGAGTCATCTGCATTTCTTTTCCCCTGCCCTTTGGCTTATCCGGCTGGGTAACCACTGCCGTAATCTCATGACCTGCTTCTATAAGTGCTTCCAGTGCTCCCACTGCAAAATCAGGCGTTCCCATAAAAACTACTTTCATCTTAACCGCCACTTCCTTTCCTCATGACATTATCTACTGCTTCTTTCCATCTGTTTCTTCCTGATGCTAAATGTCAGACAGTTTTATTCCTCATCCCATTCATCATCATCTTCTTCTGTGACATTTTCCAGCTCTCCTTCCACCTTTTCCACATAAAGATGGCCGTCAAGATGGTCTAATTCATGACAGATGGCTCTTGCCAGAAGCTCGGTTCCCTCGATTTCAAACAATTCCATATTTTCGTCATAAGCCACAGCTTTCACATAATCCGGTCTTGTAACCGTACCGCTTTTTCCCGGAATGCTCAGACACCCTTCGCTTCCGGTCTGCTCACCGCTTGCTTCTATAATTTTGGGATTTACCATAACAAGCAAGTCTTCTCCGGTGCAGTCAATGACCACGATTCTTTTTAACACTCCTACCTGTGGTGCCGCAAGACCTACTCCGTTGGCATCATACATGGTTTCTATCATGTCCTGAATCAGCTCCTTTGTGCGGGGTGTCATCTCCTTTACCTCTTTACACACCTTGTTTAATACAGGGTCTCCCATTTCTCTGATTTTTCTAAGTGCCATAATTCTTCTCTCCTGTTTTCGTTTTCCTTTTTTTATCTATGCCGTAAACTTTTTTCTCTGGTTTAACCCGCTTTCCTTTCTCAGAAAGCATTCATCGGATTAAAATCAAATTGTACTATTTTTCCTTCCATTTCACAAGTGGCAAGATACTGTTCCAGCCGTTGTTTTGCCTCTTTTAATACTTTTTTCTCTTTATGTTTACAAATAAGACAGAAACGATAGACATCTTTTATTTTTCCGATTCCTGCATTGGCAGGTCCTATCACCGCCATTCTTTCTTTCATGGCATATTCCCTTAAAACCTCTTTTAACTGATTGCCGAGCTTCACCCCGGACTCTTCCTCTTTATCAAAAATCTGAACCATTAACATTTCTGCCACCGGAGGATACCCTCCCAGGCTTCGATACATCAGTTCTTCTTTATAAAAGCTTTCATAGTCCTGGGCCGCCGCATAGCGGATGCTGTAATGCTCCGGCTGATAGCTTTGAATCACTACTTCTCCGGGAATGCTTCCTCTTCCGGCACGCCCTGCCGCCTGGGTCAGTAACTGAAAGGTACGCTCTCCTGCCCGGTAATCATTTACGGCAAGAGATAAGTCTGCCGCCAGAATCCCCACCAGTGTCACCTTTGGGAAATCATGTCCCTTTACAATCATCTGTGTTCCGATAAGCACCTGTGCTTTTTCTTCCATAAAGTCCGACAGTATTTTCTCATAGCTGTCCTTGGTTCTGGTAGTGTCCCTGTCCATTCTTAAGATGGAAACTGCACCAAACATTTTACGAAATGCTTCTTCTATCTGTTCCGTACCTGCCTTAAAGCCAAGCACATATTTAGAACCACACTTGGGACAGATTTTAACATCCGGCTGTTCATGGCCGCAATAATGGCATACCAGTCTTCCATTGGCATGCCTGGATAAAGAGACGTCACAATGGGGACATTTGATAACATGTCCGCAGCTTCTGCAGGTCAGAAATCCCATGTAGCCCCTGCGGTTTAAAAATAACATAATCTGCTCTTTTTTTGCCAGCCGGTCTTTAATCAGCTCCTGCAGCCTGTCACTGAAAATAGAACGGTTTCCTCTTCGAAGTTCTTCCCGCAAGTCTTCCACATAAACATGGGGAAGCATCCCTCCCGTAAGCCGTTCTTTTAAAGAAAAAAATCCATATTCTCCCTGCATGGCTTTATAATAGCTTTCCAGTGACGGTGTTGCACTCCCCAAAATCACATCGGCATGATGGATTTTTGCCAGTTCCATTGCCACTTCTCTTGCGTGATACTTTGGATTATTTTCGCTTTTGTAAGTATTCTCATGTTCTTCATCTATAATAATCAGTCCGATGTCTGAAAAGGGCGTAAAAAGAGCCGAACGGGGACCGATGATAATATCAATCTCTCCCTTTCTTGCCCTTTCACACTGGTCGTATTTTTCTCCTGCCGAAAGACTGGAATTTAAAATGGAAACCCGGTCGTTAAAACGATTCTTAAAACGCATCACCGTCTGAAAAGAAAGGGCAATTTCCGGAATCAGCATAATCACTGCCTTTTTCTCCAAAATTACCTTTTCAATCAAAGCCATATAAACTTCTGTTTTTCCACTGCCTGTAATTCCATGAATCAGATAGGTTTTGCGAATCCCTTTTTCATAATCCTGCCAGATTTCATCCACAATTCCTTGCTGGGAAATACTTAAAATGTTCTTTGAAAAATTTCCCTTTCTTTCTCCCACAGGATTGCGGTATCGGTAATTACTTATCTCTTCCACAACACCTGCTTTTTTCAGGCTTTCTATGGTAGAAGAAGAAACCTGCAATCTTTTACTTAAAACAGCAAAGGAAAGCTCCGGTTCTTCCGCCAGTGCCATTAACACTCTCGCCTTTGCCGTCTGGTGCTTTTTTTCACTTAATTTTGCCAGTTCCCTGGCCTCTTCCCCGGAACAAAGCCTGCAAAGCTTTCTTTCTTCTTTCTGTTTTACCCGCTGTTTTGCAGGCAGTACCGTCTGCAATGCCTGAATCATGGTACAGCCATATTCTTCCCGCATCCAGTACGCCAGCCGTATGAGTTTATTTTCTACCTGCACCCCTTCGGTGATTTCTTCGATTTCTTTTAGTAAATCCGGTGCAAAATCCGGGGTTTCCATTAACTCTGTGACATATCCTTTTCTTAACGTATTTCCTTTTCCAAATGGGATTTTGACACAGGAACCTACTTCTAATACCCCTAAAAGTTTTTCCGGTACTTTATAGCAAAAAGGTCTGTCTACTTTTTCATGGGATATGTCAATAATCACCCTGGCATATAACTTTTTCACAAGCTGCCTTCTTTCCTGATATCTGCAAGGATTACCCTTTCATCCATAGGAAAATGCACACCTTCGATTTCCTGATAATCCTCGTGCCCCTTTCCTGCAAGCACAATGATATCTCCCGGTCTGGCATTTTTCACCGCATAGGAAATAGCCTCTCTTCTGTCGCAGATTTCTATATATTTGCCTTCTGTTTTTTTGATTCCGCATACAATGTCTGCCATGATTTCCTCCGGCTTTTCAAACCTTGGATTGTCAGAGGTAATGATGGTAAAATCTGCCAGCCTTCCGCTGACCTCTCCCATTTCAAACCGACGGAGCCTGGAACGGTTTCCGCCGCATCCAAACAGGCAGACAAGACGATTCGGCTCATATTCCTTTAAGGTGGAAAGAAGACTTTCCAATGCCATGGCATTATGGGCATAATCAATCATTACCGTATAATCATCAGACA